>CALUSF010000034.1 GCA_944323325.1 Candidatus Gastranaerophilales bacterium | reverse complement strand
GAAGAACCTTGTTGTTGGCATCTCGGGCGGTAGATAAGATGTGACCGCAGTAGAAAAGCTTTACAATCGGTAGATGCAAAAGTTGAAAACAAAGCGGATGATGTAGCACAAAAAGCGGAAGGTACTGCTGCAAAGACAGAAGAAACAGCTGCCAAAGCTGAAGGCAATACCAAAAAAGATTAAAAATCAAAGAGTTAAATATATTTAGTTTTAGGTTTGCGGAATAATATGCATTTTTCCGAAGACTATTTTCATAATTATTTGTTACGCTGAAAGAATTTTGCAATATCCTTGTGTTCTATGATTTTTGAAATAGGTCTGCCGTGCGGGCAGGTAAACGGTTTTTCGCATTTACGCCAATTTCTTATAATTTCCTGCATTTGAAAATTATTCAGGTATGTATTTGCTTTAACTGCTGCTTTGCAGGCAGTTGTTATCAGGAGGCGTTCTTCTATATTATCAATATCTCCTGAAATATTTTCCAGTATATCCGCTAAAATTTCTTTTGGTGAAACTTTGGAGAGAATTTGCGGAACTTTTTTGAATATAACTTCTTTATCCGAAACAAACTCTATTTCATATCCGAAATGCAGAAGCTTATTTCTGTGTGTTTCAAGAAGTGCTCTATCTCCGGGCGAGATTTCAATAACGTCAGATATGAATAAAATCTGGCAGTCAATATTTTTTGATTTTTTTAATTTTTCATAAATATATCTTTCTTCCGCAATATGCTGGTCAACAATTTCCAGACCTTCATCTCTTTCGATAAGAATATATGTTTTTCTGTACTGCCCTATAATCAGCTCCTCTTTTTCTATTTCCTGAGGTTGTATAAATTTTTCTTGTCTTACGGGTTTTAAATCTGTAACACGCGGCGGCTTATTAAAAATACCCGCAAGGTTTTTATTTGTATATACATAAATATCTTCATCAAAAGTCTTTTCTTGTTTTACAGCCGGAGGCGGGGGTAAAGTACATTGAGGCATTACGGCCGGTTCGGCGGCGCGTACCGGTATTTCCGCTTGTGCTGTTTCTTTTCTTCCCGAAAGCGCCATATCAACCGATGAGTGAATGAAATTAAATACCTGATTAGGATTTTTGTATCTGACTTCTTTTTTTGTGGGGTGAACATTAACATCTACATCTTCGGGATTAATTTCCAGATTTAAAATAATAAACGGATATCGTGAGCCGATTAGGTCTTTATATACCATGTCAACAGCTTTCTGGAATACGGGGCATTTCACGGGACGGAAGTTAACATAGGTATAATAATCTTTTTTACTTGCTCTTGTGTAATCCGGAGTGCTGACGTAGCCGGAAATCTTCAGTCCAGAAAGTTTGTCTGTCTTTAGAACTTCCATTAGATTTTTAGATATATCTTCTCCGAATACTTCTTTTGCTGTTTGTAGAATTTCTCCCTGACCGGTGGTTTTAAGAACGGTTTTGCCGTTGTTTTTCAACTCAAATGATATCTCTGGGTGTGCTAATGCTATCGTTTGCATCAATTCATTAATATAAGCAAACTCGGTTTTGGGAGATTTTAAGAATTTGAGTCTTGCCGGCAGATTGTAAAACAAGTCTCTTATCTCCATTATTGTCCCTACGGCACATCCAGTTTGTGATTTTTTTACTTCGGAATTTTCGCATTCGACTTTTGTTCCGTAGTCATAATCTTTTGTTCTTGTTGTACAGATTAGTTTTGAAATAGAAATTATACTGGCAAGTGCTTCGCCTCTGAATCCCATTGTTTTTACTGCATACAAGTCTTCGCCTGTTGCGATTTTGCTTGTGGCGTGCTTTGAAAAAGCAAGAATAATATCGTCAGGATGAATTCCCGAACCATTATCGGCAACGCGGATATTGCGGCATTCGTTGCTTATCTCAACACTGATTCTTGAAGCATCGGCGTCTACAGAGTTTTCAACAAGCTCTTTTACTACGGAAAAAGGACGCTCTATAACTTCTCCGGCCGCAATTTGGTTAATAACATTTTTTGAAAGTTGAATTATTCTCCCCATACCAGATATTATAACTTAAAAATTTTTTTGAAGTATAATTGGATACAGGAGGGGTATAAATGGCAAAGAATAAAAGAAATATAAAAGTAGCTTTTCCTCATATGGGAACTATATCAATAGCCTGGGCGGCAGGGCTCAGAAAAATAGGGGTTGAACCGTTTGTTCCTCCTTATACAAGCAAAAAAACTTTATCTTACGGAACTAAAAACTCTCCTGAGGCGATTTGTCTTCCGTATAAATTGATATTAGGAAACTTTATAGAAGCAATAGAGGGTGGTGCGGATTATGTTGCAATGATTACTTCGCCCGGAATTTGCAGACTCGGCGAGTACGGTACGAATATTCATAATACGCTTAAAGATTTGGGATATAACGCTAATTATATAGAGCTTTCTCTTTATGACGGAATTAAGGGGCTATACAAATTCTTAAAAGAAATTTCCGGAAAGAATGATCCGATACTAATTTTAAGGGCGATAAATATTACGATGCGCAAAATTTTCGCAATTGATGACTTGGACAGAGCGTTGTCATATTATCGTGCGCGTGAAATTAAGTTTGGTGATGCTGAGCGAAACTATAAAAAAGCTTTGAGAATGATTGATAAAGCTGATTCTACCCATGATTTACACAAGGCTTATGAACTTGCGCTAAAAGAAATTGAAAAAACGGAAATTGATCCTTCAAGAGAAGTGTTAAATGTTGATTTGACCGGTGAAATATTTCTCGTTAATGACGAATTTTCCAACCAGAATATTGAACGCGAACTCGGAAGGATGGGGGTTGAAACCAGAAGAAGTCTTACAGTCGGAAGCTTCTTAAAAGATGCTATTATACCAAAAGCTTTTCGTCCGCCGGAAACTCATCTGCAAAGGGCGGAGAGAATGGCAAAGCCTTATCTTATGCGTGATATAGGCGGTGATGCATTAGAGTGTGTTTCAGATGTCGTTTTTGCGGATGAACACGGAAAAGACGGAATCATACATATTTCTCCGTTTACCTGTATGCCTGAGATTATGTCGCAGAATATTTTCCCTACAATGAGAGAAGAACACGAAATACCTATTCTTACGCTTATTATGGATGAACAGACAGGTAAGGCCGGTTATATAACAAGGCTGGAAGCGTTTGTGGATTTGATGCGGCGCAAAAAACGTGCAAAAGCCGGTAAAAATAAAACAAGAATATAATATTTATCCGGCGCCGAATAAATCCCCGTCGAAATTTAATCCCTTTGATTCTTTCAAAAGAGGATAGTCATCAATGTTATAATTTTTGACAAAGCTTATTGCTTCACTTCTTGCCTGTTCAAGAATCTTAGCGTCATTGACAATATCTGCTATGAGCATATCCGGAAGCCCGCTCTGGCGTGTTCCGAGAAATTCTCCGGGTCCTCTTATTTGCAGATCTTTTTCCGCTATAACAAACCCGTCATTTGTTTGTGTCATTATATCAAGCCGGGCGCGGGTTTCTTGTGATTTAGTCGAGGAAGATAAGATACAATAAGATTGCAGGTCGCTTCTTCCTACTCTTCCTCTCAATTGGTGAAGCTGGGAAAGTCCGAATCGCTCGGCGTTTTCTATGACTATTACTGTTGCGTTCGGCACATCAACGCCCACTTCTACAACCGTAGTTGATACGAGAATATCGTATTCTTTATTTTTAAACTTTTCCATTACTTCATCTTTTTCATCATTTTTAAGTTTTCCGTGAAGCAGACCTATTTTATATTCAGGAAAAATTTCATTTTGCCACTTTTCTTTTTCTATAGTGGCAGCTTTGGCAGAAAGCGTTTCGCTCTCTTCTATCAGTGGATAAACGATGTAGGCTTGTCTTCCGGCGTCTACTTCGCGTCTTATAAGATTTGCAATCTGTTTTCTTGAATTTGTAATCGTTGTCAAAATCGGTTTTCTGCCTTTCGGAAGTTCATCTATTATTGTTAAATCCAAATCACCGTTTAAGGTAATTGCAAGAGTTCTCGGTATGGGGGTTGCTGTCATTGTCAAAATTTGCGGATTTTGAGATTTTTTCTTCAGGGCAAGTCTTTGCTTTACGCCGAAACGGTGCTGCTCATCAATGACAACGGCACCCAAATTCGCAAAATCTACGCCGTCTTGAATTAGAGCATGGGTCCCGACTACGATATGCGCCTGACCGTTTCTCAGGTTTGTCTGGGAAATATCTCTTTGTTTTTTGCTGATACTTCCCAAGAGAAGTTCAACTTTTAATCCGAGCGGAGTAAGCCAGTTTATCAGATTGTTATAATGCTGCTGCGCAAGGATTTCAGTAGGCGCCATAATTGCAGCCTGATAACCGTTTTCTATTGCTGCAAGCAGCATAATAGTTGCGACAACTGTTTTCCCGCTTCCGACATCTCCTTGCAGCAGACGTTGCATAGGGGTTGAGGAATGCAAATCATTTAATATTTCGTTCACTGCTCTTTGCTGTGCTTCAGTAAGTTTAAAAGGCAGGTTATTTATAAATTTCATGACAAGTCCGTCAGGTTTTATTTCTAGCGGTATCGAAGTAATATTCTTATTGTTTTCTTCCCTCAATAATGCCAAGCGCAGCTGTATAAGAAATAATTCTTCAAAAACAAGGGAATATCTTGCCTTCTGGAGGATTTCATTGTCAGAGGGGAAATGCATTCCTTCTATTGCATCGCGTTTTTCTAACAGGTGATATTTATCGACTATGCTTCGCGGCAGAATCGTTTCTATATCGTTTTTAAAAATTTGTATTGTGTTATAAATAGCCCGTCTTAAAGTCTTTATATTAAGATTTTCACTAAGCGGATAAATGGGTACAATTCTTCCGAGATTTACGTTTGATGGGTTTAAAATGTCATCATCCATAATTGAATATGTCGGTTTATCAAACGTTAAAAGTCCGTCATAAGAATTTATCTTTACGGTTCCTGATACCATAATGCCGCTGCCTTTCGGAAATTGAGCTTTCATTCTCTCAAGTACGTACTGGCTGCTTTTTGATGCGAAAAAACTTAATCCGATACTGCCGGTACTGTCATTTATTTTTACCTTTACAACTCCCAAATTATTTTTTGTCGTAAAGGCTTCAACACTTTTTATTGTTCCGAAAATAGTTGTATTTTCTCCGACTTTTAAATCTTTTATTCTTGTTCTTGAAGAATAATCAACATGTTTTCGCGGAAAATAGTATAACAAATCCGATACGGTATAAATTCCTAATTTGTTTAGTATATAGGCGATTTTGGGACCGATACCTTTAAGGTACATTACATCAGATTTTAAGGTTAATGTTTTTTTGCTGTCTTGCGGAATTTCAGATGTTTCGGCTTTAATTATACTGATAAGTCTTTCAAGTGATTTTTTTCTTTGAGGCATAGAATCAGTGGAATATCTCTCGAAATGTTCAAGCAGAACTTTCCATTTCGGGTTTTTAGAGCTTTTAATTTCTTTTTTTAACTCCGAACAAATAAACGACGAAAAGTTCCTGTTTTTGCCGTTTATATTAATATATTTATACTTAACCTCAATTTCTACAGCCTTTTTAATCTGCTCAAGATTATCCATAAATTAATTATACTACACTATACTAATTAATTTTTATGTAAGCTTTGAAAATTTTATTTGTAATTGTATCATCAAATGCTTGCCGGATTTCATCTAAAGGATATACCGTAGTAAGTCCTTTTACATTGACTTTTCTGGTCGTTAATAATTCAAAAGAGTCTTTCAAATCATCCGGCGACGGAGAATAACTCCCTAAAACGGTAAGTTCTTTGTAATAAATTTCATTGTTGGGATATCCGAAATTCTGTGGCGTACTGGAGAAAACAAGTATTGTTCCTCCCGGGCGTACAGTCTTTAAGGCTGTGTCAATGGCTTTATCCGCCCCGGATGTCATAAATACTGCATCTATATTAAGTTTATATTCATTTGTATTCAGAGAATTAAAAGATTCTATACCCATTTTATTTGCAAGTGCGATTCTGTCATCCAGTAAATCACACCCGAAAACTTTGTATCCTAGTGCTTTTAAACCTTCGCCCATGAGAAGACCAATAGAGCCTAAGCCGACAATTAAGGCCGTATCACCGCTTTTTAATTTACATCTTTTTATTGCTCTTATGCAGCATCCAAGCGGTTCGTAAAATGAGATTTCTTCGTCAGACATATTTTCGGGAACTTTATATGCTACATTGGCTAAATGTTCTTCCGAAACGTAAACAAATTCGCTGAAGCCGCCCGGAATGATATTTGTTTTTTTAAAGTGAGTGCACATTGAAATATTTCCGTGCTTACAGAAGCTGCATTCTCCGCATGGTATATGGTGTGACGTAACAATTCTGTCACCTTTTCGAAATTTTGTATTTGAATCAATATCCTGAACTATACCTACAACTTCATGACCTAAAACAGTACCTTCAGGCGAGATACCCTGTCTGAATTTTACAATATCGGAACCGCAAAGCCCGCAGCCCAAAACTTTTACAATGGCGCCTTTTCTGCCGCTAAGTCTGATATCATCAACTTTATTTACAACTATTTTATTTTGTTTTATTTGAGCAACTCTCATTGATATCTCCCTGTTTGTTTTATAAATTATAAAACAAACAGAAATATTTAACTAAATAAAAACAGTTTTGAATCTATTGATATATGACTTTTAAATTATTATCAAAAATTGAACCTGCACACCCTTCTCCGGTATTTACCGTAGTTGCGTTGCAAGCAAATGTACCGTCCTTATCCCACCGGTTGTTATCACTGCCATAAAGCCAGGCGTAAGTTTTACCTCCTACCGGAATAGTAAGTCCGCTGTTATCAATCAGAAATGCAAAAATATCCTTACCGAGCGCATTCGGTTTGTTGTTTATTCCGTTAATATCAATATATAATACTGCAAATACTCCGGTATAAGAGCCTTGAGCATTATATGATCTCATAGGTATTGCTTGTGGAGAAGATTCGTCGGAATCGTTAAAATGCTCATTTAATTGTTGCTCATGTTCAAGCCATTGTTGGAACCTGTTTTGTTCTCCCGGAGGTTCTATTTGTTCTGTTTTTTGAACTAATAAATCTATATTATTTGGTAGTTTAAACAAAGTTGTTCCTTCCAGAGACATTTCATTTCCCGAAAAAGTTGTGACACTTGGGGTGAAATCATCTGCAGTTAGTGCTGCCGACTCATAAGAACTTCCGGAAATACGGGTTGACAATGCATCCATATAACCTAAAGTTGTGTTACTAATATTTTCAAGTCCGGAAACTGATGCATTTGCAATTAATTGCAAATTCGCTTCTTCAAGCGTTGAAACCGCTTTTGCTAAAGCCGGTCCGGGCTTAGCATTGTTGGCATTTATATTTAAAGCAGGTGCTGTAAGAGCTGCCACTACACCGATTATGCCCAATGTTATTAACAGTTCAGTTAATGTGAATCCTTTTTTTATCATAATATTTGCCTCTCCATATAATTCGTTTTTAAATAATATCATATATGTTTCTGTTTGTGAATACTTTAAGATTTGTATTTTGTGTATTTTTATCGTAGTATATAACTGGTCGAAGAGATGCAATAAGGGAAAGATATTGAAACAGTCACGTTTGACAATCGCAATATTTGCAGCATTGTTCTTAGGAATTTTTGCGGGTTGGGCATTTCCTGCTTTTGCCGTAAAAATGCATGTTTTAGCGGAAATTTTCTTAAGAATGGTAAAGATGATTATAGCACCGCTTCTTTTTGCGACACTTGTCGTTGGTATTGCAGGGCATGGCGATGTAAAAAGTCTCGGAAGATTGGGTGTTAAGACAATTGTTTATTTTGAAGTCGTAACAACACTTGCTTTGATTATTGGCCTGGGGTTTGCAAATCTTTTTAAACCCGGTGTAGGTATTGCAAATATTGCATCCGATAATACAGGGCTTACAAGAATTGTGCAAATGGCTTCTACGACGCAGCATAACTCTTTTGGAGAACTGCTGCTAAGTTTATGCCCGACAAGTATTTTTCAGGCTATGTCTGAAGGTAATCTTTTGCAGATTGTGGTATTTTGTATATTTTTTGCGCTTGCTATATGTGCAGTGGGTAAGAAGGCTCAGCCTGTAATTGATATATTAAATTCGGTTGCATCTGTAATGTTTAAATTTACTGAGTATGTTATGTTCTTTGCACCTGTAGGTATTTTTGGCGCGATTGCTTATACAGTCGGTTCTAACGGAATAGAGATATTATTTAATTACGGTAAAATAATACTTTCCTTATATATTGCTCTGGCGGTTTTCGTTATACTTGTTCTTGTTATTGCATGCAGAATAGTAAAGATTTCTTTGAGAGCTCTCATAAAAGCTATTCAAGAACCTGCTCTGCTGACTTTTACTACCGCCAGCTCTGAGGCGGCGCTGCCTAAGGCAATGGCCATAATGGAAAAATTTGGAGTTCCTAAATCTATTGTGGGTTTTGTAATGCCTACCGGCTATACGTTTAATCTTGACGGCTCTACTTTATATCTTGCTATGGCCGTAATTTTTTCAACTCAGCTTGTAGGCATAAATTTAAGTCTTGAACAACAGCTTGTAATTATGTTTGCACTTATGCTCACGAGTAAAGGTATTGCAGGTGTTCCTCGCGCATCTCTAATCGTGCTTGCGGGAACTTTAACCAGTTTTAACATTCCGATTATCGGTGTTGCAGTTCTTTTGGGTATTGATCAAATTCTTGATATGGGAAGAACTACGGTTAATTTAATAGGAAACTGTGTTGCAACTGTTGTCATTGCAAGATGGGAAAATGCCTTTGATTATAATAAAATGGCTGCTTTCATAAAATTGAAAAATATTAAAACTAATACATTGACTAAAACCAAGCAAGGTGTAAGTTTTCAAAAAGATTTTGCTCAGGCGGGCGAGTAAAATTTGTTACCATTTATTTGCCAATATAAAATTTATTGCATCTTCTTTAGTTATAATTTCGCCATTAAGCTGCGCTTCTTTTAGATCTGAAATGATTTTTCCGAGCAGGGGAGTTTGTTTTATTGAAAGAAGTTCCATAATTTCATTTCCGTCAATCAATTTGGGCAAAGGCTTTAGTGAATCTTTTTTATTGAGGTAAAAGTTTAAAAGTTTATCCAATCCGTTGAGGTTACTATTTATCATTTCTTCCGTTACATCAACGCCTCTTGCAGAAAGTCTGTCGGCTTTGGCCAGAATGATATTATCAATAACGTTGTTTTCCATCTTTCGAATATAGCGCATTATCACTTTGTCGTTAAGTTCCGGTGCTGCTATAACTCCTGACGGATAAATATGATTTTTTATCATATCAGAAATGTATTCAATCTGTTTTTTGGAGAATTTCAAATCTTTTAGTAAAGGAACAACCATTTTGGCACCGACGTCATCATGTTTTATAAATCTGTGCCTGCCGTTTTCTTCTATTGTCCAGGTTGAGAATTTGCCGATATCATGCAAAAAACCGGCGAGTTTTAAGTGATTAATTCTTGCAAAGCTGCCAAAATCAATTTCATCAAGATGTTTTTTTACTTTATCTTCGGAATTTTCATATAGTATTTCTATTTGTTTTACGGTTTCAACCGAATGGTGAAATAAATCCAAATGGTGATGCGTATTAGACGGAACTTTTTTTACATCTTTCATACACGGAAAAATCTTTTCAATAAGACCGATTTCATCCATTTTTAATAGAGTCCGAGATGTATATTTTCCTCCGAAAAGTTTCATTAGTTCATAATGAATTCTTTCTTTTGCCGGATTTAGTGCTAAAGGAAGATATTTTTTTAAAATATTTAAAAGTTCGTTTGAAATCTCAAAACCCGTGACAGCATTAAATCTGAAAGCTCTTAATATTCGAAGGGGATCGTCTTTAAAATTTTCTTCTTTTATATGACGCAAAATACCGTTTCTAATATCATCAATTCCGTTAAGGGTATCGATAAATCTGTTTTCTGCAAGATCATAGGCAATTGCATTAATTGTAAAATCGCGCCTTGCCAAATCTTCTTCTATAGATTCTCCTTGCATTTCTGAAACATCAATGAAATTCTTTTTATCTTGCAGGACAATTCTGTATATTTTGTTTTCACTATCAAGCGTTATTAATGTTCCGTTTGTTTTTTCCGCTAACTTCTTTGTAAAATTTTCAGCATTTTTTATAGTAATATCTCTGTCAAAAGTCTGCTTGTTTAAAAAAAAGTCTCTGACAGCGCCTCCGACAAGATATCCTTCGGAAATTCCCGAAAGTAAAGCATCATCCCTGATATTCATATATAATATCTCCAAGTGCCGTAATTACAGCAGTGTCTGCCTTTAAGATGAGATTTCCGAGTGTTATATGTGGTATGTTTTTTCCTTTAAAGTATTCAAATTCTCTATCTGAAAATCCGCCTTCCGGGCCGATTATTACTAAGATTTTTTCACCTTTTATAATAGGATTGTTTTTTAAATACTGTTTAAGTGTTTGATCTGTTGAACGCTCCGCAAATAGGATTATTCTATCAAAATCTTTTGTTAAAACTTCTTCAAGAGTTGTTAAGTCGTGGCAGGTCGGAATTATTGCTCTTTCGCATTGTTTCGACGCTTCAACCATAACTTTTTGCCATTTTTCCCGCTTATTAATTTTTAAAGCACAGTTGTCAGTTGCAACAGGAAAAACAGCACGTATACCAAGCTCAGTTGCTTTTTCCATAACCGTTAATTGCGCGTCACTCCTTAACGGACTTTGGGCAAGGTACAAATCAAACTCTAAATCTCTTTTTGAACGGTAATTTGTTTGAATATCACAAATAATTTCTTTGGAAGTTATTTCACTAATAATTGTTTCATATTGGGTTTGTTTTTCGTCAATAAGAAGAAGTTTTTCGCCGCAACGTGCACGTAAAGAGCGTGCAATATGTCTGTAGTTTTCTGAATCATTAATTGAAATTCTGTTATCTTTAATATTTTTAGAATTAATAAAAAAATGCGGCATACTTCCTCCGTTTAAATTATATCATACGGGGAAATGCTGCTCAAGATGATAAAAAAAACGAGGCCGAAGCCCCGTTTTTTTAATATTTATAAATAACTTTCCATCCGTTGTCAGCTACAGAGCCCGCACAAGAATTTCCGGTTGAGACTTTGTCTTCATTACACAGGTCATCTTCAGATGTATTCCACGGGTCTTCGGTTGCAACATCCGTATAGGCATTATAAAGCTGGCTGCCTCCTTCTGCCAAAGTCATTCCGTTGTTGTCAACATGAATAATAAAAATATCTTTGCCCAAACGGTTCGGTTTTGTTCCGAATCCATTCAGGTCATAATATAATGTAGCGACTTTTCCTTTATACGAGCCGCGGGTATTTTCTTTATTGGCCTTAATTTGTTCTGCGCCCAGTAAAGAGACAGCAAAAGAATCGCCTGCGTTAAAATTAAAAATAGGTGCTGACATATCCATATCGGCGGGTGCTGCATTTCCTATATATTGTTTTGGGGATGTTTCTAAATCATTTAGAGTCATTATAGTTTCACCCTCTTTGCGCACAGTAGAACCGCTTAAATAATTACTAAGCACTTCTATATATTCATTAGAGGTAGATGCTGCGTCACTGATTCTAGCAACACTTTTATCTCCGAGAATGTGCTCATTTGTGTTTTCAATCGTTGTCATAAATTTTCTTACGGAAGGACCGACTTTTGTTTTTTGGTAATTTCCGACAAGTGAAGGCATTGTTAAAGCTGCAACAACCCCGATTACTGCAAGAGTAACAAGTACTTCCGCAAGTGTAAATCCGCTTTTTCTCATAATTATAAAACCTCTCTTTTATAAACTAATATAGTTAATTTTAACATTAATTTTAAATTTAGTCTATAAAAAAAGAAGAACCCCTTCGGTTCTTCTTTTTTTTATTTATTGATACAACGGAGCAAGTTTCTTTTCCTGCTGAGGTATCAAGCCCTCTTTTACTGACTGATAGATTCGGTAATCTATTACCGGGAAGCAGTTATCAATAGCTTCTATTTCAGCTAACTTTCCGTCATCAATGCTTCCGGATTCTATCATATCCGCTATTAAACTGAATCTGTCAACATGTTCATTAAATCTGTCTGTTGCATAATCCTTTGCTTGCCATGTTGTAATCAAGAACGGCCAATCTGAACTTTGCAAAAGAAGATTTTCTCTTGCAAGCTGGTTTAATGCCCTGTGCAAAAGCTTATCTTCCGGAATATTCGGATATCTGTCAACAATTTCATTAATGCGTTTTTCACAAGAATGAATAATAGGCCACATCCATTCTGTTAAATGGTTCATCCAGACATAGAAGTGTCCGCCTTGTCCCCATGAACTTTCCGGTATTTGAATTGCTTCCTTAGGCGGATATTTGGTAATATATTCCCCTGCAGTCAATCTTTCAACTTCCGGCAAGTAATCGTGGAATTTTTTTATAACTTGCTTGATAAATTCAACACCTTCAAACCACCAGTGGCCGAACAGCTCCGTATCAAAAGATACCATAACAAGCCCTTCTTTACCTTTGGCAAGTTTATAATCGTTAAGAAGGTGATATATTAACGTAGTATAGTGATCGGAATTTTCATTAATCTTGTTCATTGCAAGAACCGGATCATAGAGCATTTTATCTCCTAAGTCGGTAGTCGGGGATGTTATTCTCCAATAATGCATGCCGGACTTATCGTCTTTTTTATGGAATTCTCTGAAGCATCCGTCCCCCGGATAACCGTCAGCAGCAGACCATACCTGATAACCGGCTCTGTCGTTACGTCCCATTACCGCAACTTGTGCATCCGGAAGCCAGTATGCGGAATATGTATCATACCCGGTAGCAGGTCTTTCAGGAAGCGGAATATATTCAATATTTCCGTACATACCGATTACACGTCTGTTACCGATAGAATTTCCGCCTTCTATTACGTGAGATTCCGTGAAGAAGTATTGGATATCATTATTTTGAAGGGTTACTTCAATTGCCGGTCTCCAATGCTTCTGGCCGTCTTTTCCTATATATTCGTATCCTTGACGGTAAGCACATTCAGGCAGCCAAGCTCCCATAGCTTTTTTCCCGAATAATCTCTTTGTTGTATCCTGACCGACTTTAAATTGCGCATTCAAATTACTGTCGGTTGCCAACAGCGGTGAAAACCCGTGTGTAGCACCGGATGTTGTAATTTCAATACATCCGAGGTCCTGAAATTTTTTGAAATATTTAATCAGATTTTTTTCGTATTTATTAACAAAATCATCTCTTAATTTATTCCACCAATCAAAATAATATTTTGCAAGATATTTTAAGTGCTGTGAGTGGGCAACTTTCGGATCGGGATATCTGTCTAAATCTTTTGAAACGGCAGAGATTCTTGAATCAATATATTCCACAAATCCGTTTTGCAAATGTTCATCATTTAATTGTTCTGCAAGAATTGGTGTAATACCTACAGTTAATTTTGCCTTAATACCTTCGTCATATAATTCCGATATTGCATTAAGCAGAGGAACATAAGTTTCCGCCATACATTCGTAAAGATTCTCTTCACCGAACGGCCACATTCCGGCCATTCTATAGTAAGGCAGGTGGCTGTGTAACATAAATACGAATTGTCCTACTGACATTTTTGCCTCCGTTCATTTCTCGTGTTTGAATATATATTTTTACATTACTATTTATAACATAATTTAAAAAAAAAAGTAACTCTTTAGTATTAATTCAACGGAATAATGTTACAATTGTTAACTATATTATAAGGTCGAAATCACTTAAGCCCTGTTTATATATGAATTATATAATTATCCTATTGTAAACATGAAATTATTATTCTTTGAACATGTCGCGCAATAATCTGTTTCTGCCATTATTGTTTTTGAGTAATCTTTTAGTGAACTGCCGACTCTTCCTCTGTAATCATTAGACAAAAACGGGCAGGCATAGATTCCGTTTTGTGAAAGTGTCCTTCCGTACATGCAATCTGTTTTGGATGCCGGTTTTGAGAAATTTTCATCACTGTATGCGGGATGTGATACCGTTATTTGAATATCTGTATTATTAATTTCATTATCCTTAAATACTTTGTTAAACATCTCAAGAATTTCTTTTTCGTTTAATTTATAAAAATTTTGAATTGAGAGTATTGAATTAAAATTATACCTGCTTAAGGTTTTAAGAGCATAAATTGTTTGTCTGTAATTCCCTCTGTACTTGACTTTATCACTTTCAATTTCGTTATAATGCGCTAGTGAAAGTTTAAAAAATATTTGATTTTTAATTTCTGAAATTTCGTTGTTTATATCAAGTCCTTCTTCTTCTACTTTTTTAAAAAATCTTATTTTCTTTTCGTTTAAAAAACTTGCATTTGTGCAAATACATACATTACAGCGTTTTAAACACAGTCTTAATATAGAATTAAAATCCGGATGAGTCATAGGTTCCGCACCTGTTAAATAAATACAGTGCAAGTTTTCAAATTTTGTATCGTTTAAACCTTCTTTGATTTTGTCAACGGAAATAAAATCTTTAATGTTTTTACTTAACGGAAAATCAATATAACAATTATGGCACCTTTGATTGCAATTTTTAGCAGTCAATTCTATAAAAAGATTATTTAATTCTTCTAACTTATAAACCGGTGCAGTGTAAATACTGTTTTTCATAAACCCTCCTTCAAAACTTGACTTGTACATGTTATTGCAGTCAAGATATAAAAAGAATTATCGGGTTGGGGGGTAAATTTATAACCTGATGGCTATTTTTTATTAAAGACCCGAAAGCTAATTTTAACTTTCGGGTCTTTTGTTATGTTTTTTATATTTTTGTTTTTTAAACCGCAACGGCTTTAGATTTTTCAAGACAATCAATAAGTGTTGATGCAACGGTTTTTTGTTCTTCCAGAGTTAGTTCCGGGAACATCGGCAGAGAAATAACCATTTCAGTATCTTTTTCCGTATTCGGAAGCATTCCTTTTGTCCAGCCCAAGTGTGCGTGAACTTTTTGCAAATGAAGAGGTATCGGGTAATAAAGCATTGCACCGATTCCGGCTTCTTGAAGCATTTTGTGAATATTATCTCTGTTAGGAATTTTTACCGTATATTGGTGGTAAACACAATATGTATCCGGCAGCTCTTTCGGAGTTTGGATATCCGGACAGCCGGCAAATAATTCATTGTATGTTTTTGCGTGTGCACGTCTGGATTTATTCCATTCATCAATGTAATTTAATTTAACTCTTAAGATGGCTGCTTGAATTTCGTCTAATCTTGAATTTACACCGATTTCATCATGGTGATATCTTATAGCTCCGCCATGGTTGCGAAGAGCAATAATTCTGTTTTTAAGGTTTTCGCTGTTAACCGTAATTAAACCGCCGTCGCCCATTCCGCCTAAGTTTTTGGTCGGATAGAAGCTGTAGCATCCGATATCCCCGAATGTACCTACTTTTTGTCCTTTATATTCTGCTCCGATTGCTTGACAGCAGTCTTCAATTACGTATAAATTATAACGTTTAGCGATATCCATAATCGCGTCCATATCGCAGGGCTGACCGTATAAATGAACCGGAATAATGGCTTTTGTTTTAGGAGTTATTCTTTCTTCAATCTTCTTAGGGTCAATATTAAAAGTATCAGGGTCAATATCGGCGAAAATCGGAGTAGCACCTACGATGCCGATAGCTTCTGTTGTTGCAACGAACGTAAACGCTGTTGTTATAACTTCATCTCCGGCGCCTATATCTAAAGCTCTTAATGCCAGGTGCAAAGCGTCAGTTCCTGAGTTTAAAGATACGGTATAGTTACATCCGATGTATTTTGCAAGTTCAACTTCCAGTGCTTTTACATTCGGTCCCAAAATGTAAGAACCTGAACGTAAAACTTCACATACTGCTTTTTCAACTTCATTTCCAATTTTTGCATATTGTCTTTTTGAATCTAAAATCGGTATCATATTACCCTCCTATTCTTTCCTCTCTATAATTTAAGTTTAACACACAAAATCCAAGTCTTTATATAATCTTAACGGGATGTTTCCAGTTTTGAAATTAAACTGCGCAATATTTTTCCATAGCTTTTACAAAGCCGTTATTGAATACTGTATCTGTTATGTCATCGGCTTTTTGTTTTAACTCTTCTGTTGCATTCCCCATTGCTATTTTAATTCCGCCGGCTTTAAGTAGTGCCAAATCGTTATTTTGGTCTCCTATAGTCAGAGTTTCCTCCTCTTTAATATTCCACATTTTTTGCAAAAACCTAACGGCGCAGTATTTTGAAGCTTCTTTATTTGAAAATTCAAGAAAGTAAGGTGTGGATTTTACAATATAAAGTTCCGGAAAAATAGCCGGAAGCTCTCTTACGAACCGGTTAATTTTGTCAGGGTTATCATAATCTATTGCAAGCAGTTTATTAACCTTTGTTTTTTGTATGTCACAGAAAGGTTTTATTTGGAAATTTGTATGAAGGTTATTGCAATATCTTGTAATTTCATAACACTCTTTTTCCGAGTACAAAATATCATCGTTGTATAAATTTAAATGAATTTTTTCCTGATTTGCCCAGTCAATAATTCTTTCGGCCTGATTTTCCGTAAGACATTTTTCATAGAGAGTTTCATTATTATGTTTGATAAGTCCGCCTTGATATGAAACAACGGGGGTGTCGAGTTCTAAGTCTTTAGCGATTAGACTTGCTGCCGCGTGCATTCTTCCCGTAACAAGAACAACTTTTATATTTTTTTCGCAGAGCTTTTTTATACACTTTTTTACTTCCTGCGTAAAATCACCTTCCGGAATGAGAATTGTTCCGTCTATATCTGTTGCAACCAGCTTAATCATATTTATCCTCTCTAAATAAAATCTTAGCATAAAAAAAATGCCTTTCGGCATTAAAAATTTGGTTAATTTAATAAGGTATTTTAATAAGGTTATTTATTTTTTTCTCCAGAATTTAAGCTTTGAAAGAAAACCTTCTTGAGTCGTATTCGCGGGAGCTTTCTTTTTGCCTTTAAGGCAAAGGTACAGTGTTCCGAATATTAATGCTCCTGAAAGCAGACCTTTTACCCAATTAGGTGTTCTGTTAACGGCTTCTCCCACTTTCCCGAAACCGCCTCCGAAACCGTTGATACCGGCTTGAGGGTTGTTCATAAATACATTGCCGTTAACGGCGCCAAATCCGTTAACTCCTGCTGTTTCTGCACTTACTACCCCGTTAGTAGAAGAAAAAGAATCGGCAGTGTTGCCGTGGTTTTGGTATAAATGACCTTGCATAGCGCATTGTAAATAAGGATTAAATCCTCCGTTTGGATATGCGGTAACAGGGCCGTTTATCAAGTCATAGGGAACATAGTCCAATATACCTTGGTTATACAAGTTATTCAATGTATGTTGACTAACTGACATATATTAAAACACCTTCTTTGTTCTACACATATATATAAAGTATTTTTTTGTAAAAAAATTGCTTTATATGTAAAGCTTTGTTAAGATAAAATTTATGGTAAAAATTTTTATAAAGAATAATTGGCAGATTATTGCAATAAACTTATTAGTATTAGTTTGTTTTACTGTTTTTTACGGAAGGTTCGGAAATATAATTGTAGATTCATTTCGCGAGGCGTATATTCCTTCTCAGATGTTAGAGGGGCAGGTTTTGTATAAAAATATTTTTAGTATTTATGCCCCGTTTGCATATTTATTTAACGCATTGCTGTTCCTTATATTCGGTGTTAAATTAAAAGTTTTATATTTTGCGGGTTTTGCAGCTACGGTTGCGATTGTAAATTTTGTTTTTATAATTTCAAAATATTTTACCGATAAAAACTGCGCATTCGGTATAATTTTGTTTCTTATTGCAGGCGGTATTTTATCTCCGAATGTTTTTAATTATTTCTTTCCATATTCATACGGAATGCTATATGGCTTATTATTTATTTTAATGTCGTTTTGGTTTGGGATTAACAAAAAATTTGCACCGGCATTTTTTATGTATTCTCTTTCGGTGTGTTCAAAATATGAGTTTATATGTTTGCTGCCGCTTCTGATAATTGCGGGCCGGAAAGCTAATTGGGTTAGAAATCTTACAGCTTTGATTATTCCGCCTGTTTTGACTTTTGTTCCTTTATTCATACAAAATGCCGGTATTGATAATTTATTTACCTCATGGCAGCTCGTTCTTGAGATGGCATCTGCCCGAACTCTTTATTGGTTTTATTCGGTAACCGGGCTTGTATTCAGGTGGGAGCTTATACCGATATATTTAGTAAATCTTATTAAAATTATTGTACCGCTTACGGTTTACTATTTTTTTAGAAAAATATGGATTTTACCGATACTTCTTATTTACTGTTATTATGTACTGTCACCCGAAGTTTTAGTTTATATATTTCCGCTTATATTAATTCTTTTGATTATCAGATTTACAAAAATAAAAAATTCGGAAAGGTTATTTGTAAGTGCATGTTTATTTGTTTCGGCAAAAGTCTTTTTTGCCCTGACACTTTTATCTTACGGGGTTTATTTTATACCGTTTGCACTAATTTCGATATTTATACTTGTTCCTTCAAAATACAGACAGGTTTTTGTCTGTATTACAATTGTGTGTGCATTTTCATTAGGTATTAAGAATACAAATGCGCTTTTTAATAAAGATACAAAGATTGAATCTCCACAGGGTATAATATATGCGGATAATTACTACGGACCGTCCGTAAAAGAGATGGTAAAATACATCAGCGAGTCAACAAATCAAGATGATAAAGTTATAGTTTACCCCGAATGCCTTGCCGTTAACTTTTTTACTGACCGGCCGAGCGATAATAAATT
>CALUSF010000033.1 GCA_944323325.1 Candidatus Gastranaerophilales bacterium | reverse complement strand
TTGCAATATCACCGGGCAGAGTGGGTAAAACTCCGGCGCGTGCACCGGTGTTTTTATCAATATGTATTAAATCATAACTAAAATTTTGTGTCGTACTGCCTTTCTATACAGTAAAGATGTTTAGGAGCCTATAATTTTAGAAGAATTTATAACTTCTTCTAAACCTCTAAACTTATAAACTTATAAACTTATAAACTTCTCAACGTCTTCCATTACCCCTGGAAACGTTCTTCGTCATAAGTAATCATTTCAAGCATAGACTGCCAGTTATCATACACTTCTTCAGGTTTAAAGTACAATCCGATTTCTCTTTGCGCGCTTACCGGTGAATCTGATGCGTGAATTACGTTATATTCCATAACCTGTGCAAAATCCGCTCTGATTGTTCCTACATCAGCTTTCATCGGATTTGTTGCACCTACCATGTGACGAACGCTTTCAATAGCCTCATAACCTTCTATAACCATAGCAACAATCGGCCCGCTTGTAATATAATGCACAAGCCTGTTATAAAAAGGTTTTCCCTGGTGCTCTTCGTAATGTTTCGCCGCCAAATCGGGAGTAACCTGAAGCAGTTTCATTGCAACTATCTTAAATCCTTTGTTTTCAAATCTTTCAATAACCTTACCAATCAAGCCTCTTTTAACACCGTCAGGCTTAATCGCAACAAATGTTCTTTCTTCTGTTTTCATAACCTCTCCTAATACCAATACTCATTAGACCACAAAGAGTTACAAAAGTAAATAGCGAAAGTGTTTTGATTTGTTCAAATTTCTGAATTCTAATAAAATCCGTACTCTGTTTGGATGAGATTTTTAAACAAATACTAAAGAAAAAAATATCTATACCGTTATATTTGGTATGGAAAACCAAACGGTTTTTCATACCTCCTCCCCAAGTCTGGTAGCCGTTCTCTAAAGAAACGGCTTTTTTTTATGCCAATACCTCAATACTTCGCGTAATAGCACATATATTACGCGGCCATTTTGCATTTAATCCTTTAGTATCTCTCGGGTCGCTAACCGGGCAATATTTAGCACCGACGTCAGAAATTGTTACAATACCTTTATCAACATAACCGGATTTTAAGAAACGCGCCATATCCATTATACATTCGTCAACACTGTTATAGCTCTTAAATCCCATTCCCTTGCTAACACCGCCGACATTATTTTTTGTACGTGCAAGATTACTTGTTCCGTATCCGCTCTCGTTTATACAAATTGCAGCCAATATCGCAGCATTTATACCGTACTTTTCCTGAGCCTGTAAAAATACATTACCCTTATTCTTGAGTACGCCGTCTTTTTTATTGAGTATTTGATTTAACTGTTCCGCACTGCCTGTATACCTGTCCGTAAGTTTTTGGTTCTCCAAACCTGCAGAATAATCCCCTGCTGAAGTTCGCGTACCGTTTGAACCGCGGACATACGGCTCCGATACTACTTCTCTTTTGTTTTCCGGCCGTTCCTTATCCTCTGACTCATCGCTGCGTGTTGTTTTTCTTTCAAATGTATCCATCATACGCTCCTGACGCTCTGTGTATTGGCGCTGCGCCTCCCAAAAATTATTCCACATCTCGGAATAGTCCTGTTTCGGCATTTCAAATTTTATATTAAAAGAAGGCAAGGGAGTTTCCTGAAGCAGCGGAAACGTATTTGTATTCATTATATTCGGGGTTAAAAACAAACTTGCACGATTAAACGGCATAAAACATGGTACACTCCAGACAGACATAAAATTCCATCCGCAGCTAAAAACAGGCCCGCAGCCGAAGCCCCAAAACGGATTGCTTGCATACATTCCGTGCATAAAACCATGTGTAAAACTATCCCAAAAGTTGTGTGAGCTCATTATTATCCCTTAGTATCCTATATATACAAAGTATTTTTCTTTCAGAAAATTGCTCTAATTTCATGTAAAAAATTAAAAATCTATCCGTAAAACCGTTAATTACAAAGCTTACAAATTTACAATTCTTAATGTTCTCTCAAATTTTACCTTGTTGTAATATTTCGCAAATTCGGTTTATGATATAATATAAGGACAAGTTTTAGAGGGAGATATATGAACAAAAATCAATCAATCGGAATGTACGTAATATTGGGTATAATGGTTTTAGCGTTTATTTCAATGCTATTTTCTGGCCCCACATCGAGCACTCAGGAATTGTCATATACAGCGTTTCTGCAAAAAGTGGATAATAACGAAATCAAAAGTGTTGATATAGGAAAAGACGCACTTATTGCGCTTCCGGTCAATCAGCCTGAAACGAAAAAAACTTCAAATAATCCGATTTACGGAGATATAAAACCTCCAAAACTGCAATATAAAGTTGTTTTACCGGAAAATTCCGATATACTGCCGAAACTGGAAGAAAAAAATATTGAAATCAGCGCAAAAAAAGCGGCTGATTCAAATTCCGCATTCGGAATAGGCTCTTCTTTAATAACAATATTACTTGTTCTTGGTTTTATTATGCTTATAATAAAATCAATTCAGGCAGGAGGAGCACAGGCAATGTCTTTCGGGAAAAGCCGCGCCAAAATGCTTATGGACAGCAAGGTTAAAACAACGTTTGCCGATGTAGCCGGTATTGATGAAGAAAGAAAAGAACTTGAAGAAATTGTTGATTTTCTTAAACATTCCGATAAATATGTAAAACTGGGCGCCAAAATACCTAAAGGCGTTTTGCTTGTCGGTTCGCCGGGGACCGGTAAAACTCTTATGGCTAAAGCCGTAGCCGGAGAAGCCGGAGTTCCTTTCTTTTCTATCAGCGGCTCCGACTTTGTCGAAATGTTTGTCGGTGTCGGTGCTTCGCGTGTTAGAGATTTGTTTGAACAAGCAAAAAAACACCAGCCCTGTATTGTATTTATTGATGAAATAGATGCCGTAGGCCGTCAAAGAGGTGCAGGTCTCGGCGGAGGCCACGATGAAAGAGAACAAACTCTTAACCAGCTTCTCGTTGAAATGGACGGGTTTGACGAAAATACAAATATAATTATTCTTGCAGCGACAAACAGGCCGGATATTCTGGATAACGCACTCTTAAGGCCCGGAAGATTTGACAGGCAGATTGTTATTAATAAGCCGGATGTACTCGGAAGAGAACAAATCTTAAATGTGCACGCTAAAAATAAACCGCTTGCAAAAGAAGTTGATTTAAAAACTCTTGCCAAACGCACCCCGGGATTTACCGGAGCCGATTTGCAAAACTTGCTTAATGAAGCGGCTCTGCTTGCTGCAAGACACGACAAATCAGAAATTGAAATGCCGGATTTGGAAGAAGCTATCGACAAAGTTATGGCAGGTCCGGAAAAGAAAAGCAGAATTATATCCGACGAAGAAAAGGAAAATACCGCTTATCACGAAGTCGGACATGCTCTGCTTGCAAAACTGCTTAAAAATTGCGATCCGCTGCATAAGGTTTCCATTATTCCGCGCGGTATGGCATTAGGTATAACTCTTACGTTACCGGAAAAAGATCACTTAACAATGCGCAAAAATCAATTGCTTGACAGAATTACAATGATTCTCGGCGGACGTGTTGCGGAAGAGTTAATTTACGGAAAAGATAACGTAACAACAGGCGCCTCTAATGACCTGGAAAAAGTTTCATCTCTCGCCAGAAGCATGGTAACAACTTACGGTATGAGCGATAAAATGGGAAATCTCGCCTACGGCAAAGACCAAGAACACGTGTTTATGGGCAGAAACTTCGGAAACACCAGAGACTTTTCCGAAGAAATTGCTGCAGATATAGACAAAGAAGTTAAAAAGATTGTTGATGCACAATATGAACAAGCAAAACATCTTTTGAGTGATAACCGTGATATGTTGGAATACATCGCTAAAAGTCTTCTTGAAAAAGAAACGCTCGATGAGCAGGAATTCGAGAAACTTATGCGCGATATAAGAATTCAGCGCGGAGAAATCGTTCCGACAGAAACGGAAATTTGTGAAACAACAGAACACGAAGGAGAGCAAAATGGATAGAGATGAACTAATTTTAAACACATATAAATCATATTGCGCACAAAAAGAAAATTTTATTGACAGAAATTTTTCAACAAACAAATTTTATATTACTGCTGTTGTTGTACTTATTTTTGCTTTAATCTACACAGGAAATGTTATTTTCTTAAATATGATTTCGGCAACCCTTGTTTTTTCAATTCTTGGAGTCTCAATATGCGCTATGTGGTGGATGAATGTAGATTCTTATAATACGCTTATTAAAGTTAAATATGCAAACGTTATAGAAAAAATTGAAGAAAAACTTCCCGTAAAACCTTTTACGGACGAATATCAAGGAATTGATGAATTCCGCAAAAATAAAGTATTTATGTTTTCCGACATACAAAAATTCATTGCTGCACTGGCTGCCGTATTTTTCTTTGCAGTATGTGTAAACGAAATTACACCGCTTGTTATGACAATATTTAATAAAATTATAAATACGATTTTAAAATTCAAATCTTGCGGCATTTAAGGATTTAGAAATGAAAAAAATAATACCATTAATTACGGGAATAATTATCAGCACCACAACCGTTTTTGCCTCAGTCAGCACGGATTATCTGGAGAATCTCTACTCCTGTCAATATGATACAAAAGTAAACATAAAATCAAAAAAAGAAATAATTGACAAATACGAACAAAAAATCGGAGATAATTTTATTTCCTGTATCTCATACGGTTACGCAGATATGAAAATCAAAGGCAAAAAGAAAATGAGAGTCTCATATATTTGTCTGCTTGAAAATGATTCCACACCGATTTGGGGCTATATTATTCCGCGCTAGATTTATCATGTCTGCACTTCCAAAAAGTGAAGATTCCGGCTGCAGACGCTATAATTCCGTTTATAGCAAGAGAGTTTTTCACAGGCGACTTTGAAAACCGGCATTTTCTTCATAACATATCCAGCCCCACACCAAAGCCAAACCAAGCCCCGGCCGTAGTAATACCGCTACGCATATAACCGGCGTTCCCGGAATTTATACTCTTTTTTTGCACCCCAAATACAGGGCTTGTAGTTATCCTATCGACTTTCACATTTTTCCTAAACAAATAAAAATGCCGATGGCCGGGGTCGAACCGGCACGTAGTTGCCTACACCAGATTTTGAGTCTGGCACGTCTACCAATTCCATCACATCGGCATATTCAGTTTTCAATAAATCTCTTCTACAGGTAATGGAATTGGTCCATATAGGGAGACGCTGGGTCTTTTACCGCATCACATGCCTGTACCTTACTGCCGTCATTATACCCTTTTGCGCAGATAATCACCTCACTACCCGCTCGGGCATCACATCGGCATATTCAGTTTTCAATAAATCTCTTCTACAGGTAATGGAATTGGTCCGCATCGGGAGACGCTGGGTCTTTTACCGCATCACATGCCTGTACCTTACTGCCGTCATTATACCCTTTTGCGCAGATAATCACCTCACTACCCGCTCGGGCATCACATCGGCATATTCAGTTTTCAATAAATCAATTAAACTTTGTTAAGACTTAAATTTGTCAACAATCCCATTAAAACAAAAAAATAAATAAATAGCAATGTTTACTTTTAAAAAATTACCCTTAATACATATACAAAAGACTAATTTTTATAAACGTACAAAGGCAAAATAATAGTTTTATGAAAAAAGTACTGATAATGTTATTAATATTTTTACTTCCCGCCGTTTCGGCAGCAACATTTCAAGGCGGAGTTTCAGAGCAGGGCCAGGGAACCTCAAGCCGTATAATTGATAAACAAACAGGTCAGGGAATCGGCGGTGCAAACATTACCCTGCCCAAACAAAATTACGCAACGACAACGGATTCTAACGGTTTTTTTGAATTAGATACACAAATCAACGGCCCGAGTATTATGTCCGTACAAAAAGAAAATTACAAACCCTTTACTATGACGGTAGACGGAGCTACATTCAACGCACCTATTGTTGTAGGGATAGAAAAATCTAACGCATCAGGAAAAGCAATTGATACAAACATGTACCATCTGGGCGATAACAGTTTTTCGGACTTATCGGCTAACGCAGGGGAATTTTCAATGCAGGCAATAGGACCGTTTTATACAAAAAAATTCACACTTAAAAACATAAATATAGCAAAACCCGTATATCTTGTAATAGGCTCCATTATCGGAATTGATACCGCAATGGCACGTTCGGTAGGGCAAAACAGAATCCCAAACGCCGTGGCCTCACCCCCTGAAATTTACTTTAACGGAAATAAAATTTCTGAAATCCAGCTTAACGGAGACGGGCAAAAAATCAAACTTCCGCCCTCTTTAATCAAAAAGAATCAGGTAAACGAAATTACTATAAAAACAGGACGAAACCTCATGCAAACCGCTTATATTGACTATGACGACATAGAATTTATGAATATTCTTATCGAAAACTAAGATTTAAAAAGCCGTCGGAACTATTCTTATTTTACTTTCCTGTCTGGCATAAATCTTGCATCCACAAAACGGTAATCTTTTATTTTTCCGTACTTATTTCTTATAATTTCAAACTTCGTATGTAAGGTATACATAATACCGTTTGAGTCTTTAATGCGCTTTGAATTTGCATTAACAAAATCCAAACCCAAAGTATTATACTGCCTTATTGCTTCTATTGCCTTCGCGGAATATGGATTATTTAAAATATCTTTTGCCTCAGCCTTTGCCCTGCCTATATTTTTAGCAAGATAATTGTCAAAAACCTCTACATCCTTCCCTGAAATAATATAAGAAACAGGTGTATACCTTCCAAAACTACCCGTTATTCTGTTATAAAAAGAACGCACCCTTGGCAGAACACGATATGCAGAATCACAACCGCCTATATAAGCACGCAAATTTTGTTCAACGGGATTCATTTTTTTGACCGAATCTTTAAGCGGCTTATTTAGCATACGAATAATTTTACCCTGCAATTTTTTTACCAAATCCATATTCGTAATCGGAGCGTAACTCCCGTTAGTCTCAGCCACCCAGTGCATAACAGGATATGTCGCCTTAAAATTGGTATTTAAATTGTATGTACTTGCCGGTTGAATGTTCATAATATTATAAACCCCCGCAAAAATTTTTTTGCGGGGTCTGTTTCTAAATTTCCCATGTAAATCCGTCTTGTTTCATACGCCGGATTGCTTCCTCAAGTTCTTCAGCAGTACATACAATTGAAGCCCTGAAATATCTTTTGCCGTAATCCCCGAAAGCATCGCCGGGAACCGCCACAATCCCCGATTTATTCATCAATTCATCCGTAAATTCGACAGAAGATTTGTATCTCGGAGGAATCGGAAGCCAAAGATAAAATGTTGCATCGGGAACATTAAAATCGCCCCAGCCTAACACTTCACGCAAACCGCGCACAAAAATTTCCTGATTCTTTTTAAAGCGTATATTAGACTCTTTTATATATTCTTCCCCTTCCGCTGAATTTAATATTTCTGCTCCCGCTTTTTGCAAAGCCTTAAATATTCCGGAATCAAGCGTGGATTTTAGTTTCCCGAAAATCTGCACAGCCTCGCTGTTACCGCAAATCCAGCCTAAACGCCATCCGGTCATCGCATAAGGCTTTGAAAAACTGAAAAACTCAACCGCGATATCTTTTGCACCTTCTATCTCCAAAATACTCAAAGGTTTTAACTCCGGCTTAAAATACATATCGACATAAGCTGCATCAGATATTAACAGAATATGATGTTTTTTGCAAAAATCAACAACCGATTTTAAATATTCTTTTGTCGCAGTTGCCCCGAGAGGATTATTCGGATAATTTATCAACAGGGCTTTAACCTTTTTAGGATTATACCCCTTTTGCAAAAATTCCTGCCAAACCTCTTCCATATCGGGCATAAAATTATTTTCTGCGGTAAGCGGAACAGGATATGCAAATCCGCCCGAAACTTTAATCATTTCTTTATAAGAAGCGTACCCCGGATCCGGAACAAGAATAATTTCCTTCTCTTTTGCTTCAACAGCCGGATTTAAAAGAACCCTTATAAAATTTGCAAGACCTTCTTTTGATCCTATAAGAGAAAATATTTCCGTTGCAGGATTAAGCTCTACATTAAATCTTGTTTTCATACGTTGAGCAATTGCTTCTCTGAAATAAACTTCCCCTTTTGGCGTTGAATATGTATGTATTCCTTTTTCATCAAGCGCCCGTTTCAAACTTTCAATTACCAGCTTTGGCGGAGCCGCAGTCGGAGCCCCCATAGAAAGATTAATCGGAGTCCTGCCCTTTGCTATTAAATCAGGGGTAATTTTTGCTAAAGTCTCCTTTATTCTAAACATAATATAAGTTTCAAGTGATTGTACGTAATTATTAAAAAATTCTTTCATAATAAAATATTCCTTATCAAATCTGACAAGGAATATTATATACCAATTTTGTTAAAGTGAATAGTTTTTTACCATCGGAATCTTTACGCAATTATCAAGATACTCTATTGTACTTAGCTTTTCATTGTACAAATACTTAATAAAATTAAGATATGATATATCGTATGAACTCAACAGAATATTTATTTCAAACCCCTCCGAACAAAAAGGTTCATAATCGTAAACCACATAACTGTTATATTTGCTTTTCCATTCTTTTCTTTCAATTCTGCAATTATTTTCTTCTGCAACATCTTCTACCCAGTTTACAATATCTTTATTTATATTTTTTATCTCCAAATATTTATTTTGAAATTTTTCCATAACAACATATCTCCATACAAAAATTGTAATGGTTTAAGCCGTAACATAAATCACCTGTTAGTTTAGTTTTTTGGATTATTGAGTTAAAAGAACGGGTATTAGAGTTTGTGGTAAAATACCTAAGCCGGCATATAATAAAGTTGATTTAGCCGGCATAATTGTTATAATAGATACTATGGACGGATTCAGTGTCGGAAAAATTCTTGCGGGATTGCGCAACCCGGAAATATACCTGAAAAAACTTCAGCTTCAGCAGCAGCTGCAGCAGCAACAGCAGGGAATAGGCATAAATAACGGATTTAACTCTTCGCTCTCGCAGCCCAGACCGGGTATAATTCCAAATACAACGCCGGCTCTCGGTTTAATGCAGCAGCTTCAGATGAACCAAATTCCGGCTTTAGACAGATCAATTTATATAAAAACTCTTCTTGGCCTGCCGCAAACACTTGGAGCAATTCTTATGGCCGCCCAAAATAAAAATGTTCCGATAAATACTAACACACTTATGTTAAACGATATTAATCAGGAACTTTTGCAAAACCAAAAAGTAATTTCACAACTTTTTGACGACGGGCCGGAAATACCGCTTAATATTACCGCCCAAAATATTCAGGCACAAACCGCACAAATGCAAAAAGATGCGGTTATGCTTCTTTTTAGCGGCATGATACACCTTCCGGAAATTTCCCGTCTGATACTCAAAGACAGCAAACAAGCGGTTGCCAATCTTATTATCGCAATGGCTTCGGCTTCAAAAAACGGCATGACCGGCGAACAGATAAGAGAAACTTTAAGCATAATAAACTCTTGCGTTGCAATGGCAGAATCCGGAAATAACACTCAAACCCTAAAAAGTTTAATGATGTTATATATTCCCTGGCTTCCGTTGAATGAAGGGGTTGGCTTTGACTTGGAAATTGAAGCTCCGAACGGTGAAAACGATTTAAACGATTCAAAATTAACCGTCTTAATCCAGACTATTAATTACGGAAACGTCAAAGGCGTATTTACTCTTACAACCTCAAACTCCGTAGATATTTACATTACGTGTTCGGATGATTTTCCTAAAAAAACACTACAAAAAAGTTTAATGGAAGAAAGCTCATCACATGCAATGTCCGCTGTTGTTGATATTGAATCAGTCACTCCTCAAAACAAAGAAAAACCCGAAAACCAAGAAGCAAAAGTCAACCTTTCCGCAACAAACGAAATGAACCCATACTTGCTTCTTATGGCGCACGCATTCATAAGAAATACTATATTTATTGATTCGAATCCGGTTTCGGAGCCGCCCGAAAAACAGGAATCTTCTTAGACAGTTGATTGGCTATAATTATTGCTTTTTCCGCAAAAATTAACGGAAGTTTATTAACATCTCCCTGAATAGAAACTGTAGCTCTGTTATATGCAAGCCTTTCGCTGACACCCGCGGTAATGAGATTGTCCACGGCTGTTGTAAATCTTTTGTATGCATAATCTAATGTTAAGGCTTTTACAGTAGCTTCGTTTATAACAGGAACAATAGCCCAGTTTATTCTGCCGCCGCCTATTAAGAAATTATTGACCCTCTCGGGAATAATATTTAAATTATTAGGGTTAGTATACGCGTCAAAAGATATAATATCCACACCCGCTTCAATCGGAATTTTCCAATCACATTTTTCAAAACACTGTATACCTACAGCACTTTGATACTCTTTAATTTTAAAAACAACTTTTGCCAAAAGATTAACAATAACCTCTCTTGTAACCTCTTCATGCTCACGTTTAACATCCCCCACCCTGTTAAGAAGGGGCTCTTCCAGCATTATTACAGGCATTGTATCAGGAGACACCGCCTTTATATGATGTATTATCCACAATGCCTTTAAACATACAGCCTGTATAATAAATTTTCTGTAATACTTGTCAGCAAGCATTTGCTTGTCGTCTTTTGAAAGCATTTGTGATATAGTAAAAGGCCCTAAAAGATTGACAACAGTTTCCTGGGGTTTTATTCTGTCAAGTATCTGGAAGTACTTATGAAGAAATACCGTATCCATTTTATACGGCTCTAAATTCTCTATATTCGGATTGTTAAAAGCCGCGTCCATGGCTACAAATTTGGGTTTTAAATGAGAACTTTCTTTAAAAACAACTTTTTTGCCGTCAATTTTAATTCCGGGTATATTCTCAAGAGTTCTGTAGACAAGATTTTCACTCATTGACATATTCGGAAGATTCGCAAGAAAAGGAATATTTTCAAATAATTTGACAATCAACTTAGTCGCCAATTCATTTGATTCGTAAGGCAAATCACCGGTCGGAAGGCATTTAAAAAGTAATTTCATTCCCATACTCTCTCATAAATAAACGTGCCGATTTTAATAAAAGCCGGCACGTTTACTTTATAATGTAAAACTATGCTTCTGCTTCTTCTGTTTCTTCAACAGATTCTTTTACTACTTCTGAAGCTGTAACTATAACTTTTAATTCACATTTAACTTTTGATGTCAGCTTAATCAGCATTGTGAACTCACCGATTCTGTTAATTGTAGAATTTAAAGAAACAGTTTTACGGTCAATTTCAATACCGGTTTTTTCTTTCAATTCTTCACACAATTTCTTAGTTGTGATTGTACCGAACAATTTACCGCTTTCACCGGCTTTTGCGTAAAGCTCAATAGAACCTATTTTTTCAATTTGTTCCGCTTTTGCAAGAGCTTCCTGATGTAATTTTTCTTGTTTAGCTTTAATTCTTGCAATATTTTGTTCTCTGTTCTTTAAAGCACCTTCAGTTGCCAATTCCGCAAAATTCTTAGGAATAAGGTAATTTCTTGCATAACCGTCTTTAACATTTACCAAATCACCTGCTTCGCCTATATTTTGCACATCTTTCTTTAATATTACTTGCATTTCTTTTTCTCCTTTAACTATTATTGGGCTAGCATACCTTTTATGATAACCAAAAAAATATTAATTGTCGAGTACCAACACAAAGGAAGCTTAAAATAAGTTCATAATGAAAATTCTTGACTGTTTATATTTAGGCTTTTGTGCTTATATTTTTTTGCCTTTTAATTTTTCCGTACTGCTGAATTTTTGCTTCATAAAGGCTGTTATAATATCTTCTGGCATCCCTTGCACGATATTGCGGATTAGCTTTTTTATCCGCCGCTATTTTGGCTTCTGCCTTGTCTATCATTGCAATGATATCTTTTACTTCAAACATACGCGTATTATCAACATTACGTTTTTTCAGTAAATAATTGACAAACTTTCTGTTATTGCCGTTAATTCTCAAATAAAGCGCAAGCGCATCTTTATTGGAAGAATTAATTCTGTACTTGCCGACAGCCCTGTCAGCTTTTCTGGTATCCGCAATAGAAGCAAATATTTCCGGCAGCATGCTCAAACGTATTTTTGTTGCATTGGCACCAAAAGCCGCCTTTTGTCTGTCAAATGTTTTTGCACCGAGTTTTTGCATAACAAATGACAATATATTATCTGTTAAGGCTTTCTTTGCCATCGCCCTGGAGTTAACTGGTTTTGCGTCCGCAGGTTCATTTATTGGAGCCAAGGTTTCAGACACAAGTTCTTTTTCAACAGGAAGTACAGTTTCTGCTTCCGGCTTTTCTGATTTATATATATGTTCTACAGAATCTTCCTTAGATACAGCGCCTTTAATTTCCGCCACTTTATCAAATGCAGCGGTTTGTGCCATAACTTCTTTGTTTGCCGTTTCCATATCATTAAATATTGGTGCAGAAACAGTTTCTGTTAAAACATTATCTTTCTGTACCCTATTCATACGTGCAATATCATCAGGAGAATATTTAGTTAATTTATCTTGAATAATACTAAACAAATTTCTTATTCTTGCCGCCAAGTGGCGTATAGGTCTGGTTCTGTCTTTACCATAGTAATATTCATGCGCTTTTCTGCCGGCAATATGAGCTTCCGTATCAAAAACAGGATTAGTAATCTCATGCCTCAGAGCCTCAATTCTCTCTCCTGAATGCGTTATTGCAATAATACGCATTGCATTTTTTCTGAATATACTTAATTTTTTAGTAGAAATCTGATCTAAAACTTCATTAAGCCCTTTTAGAGAAATACCGCGTTCTTTAAGCTCATCCAATGATCTTACAACAAATTTTCTTGCATTTTTATCATTCTCAATAGTATGAAATAACTTGTTAAGTTCCGCAATTTCATCATTCTCAGCGTTTTGCCGTTCTGTTTTATTAAAAGAATTCTTAAAAGCATCCACAATTCCAAGTCTTGCTTTTATATTCTTTTTATCAGTAGTTTTAAGTATATCCAAAATAATAGCATCATCCCCGCCACGGAGTTTTTCAAGTGTTACATGGGTATATTTAGCAAGTTTACGGAGTAATTTACCGCCCTCGTGAGAATAATTTTCCCCAAAAGTTTCCCTATTTAAAATTTCGGTTTCCTGAAAGAAAGGAAAACTTTGTATTATACGTTTGTGGCGAAGTTTCTTATCATATTCACCTCCGGAAAAACTTGCAGATTCCATCTGTCTATCCAAATTCCTTACGGCATCCGGATTATCTTTATTTAGAATGAGATACGACCGGTAATTATCAAAATTATTAACATATTCATCACTATATGGTGATTCCAGCAACTGCAGCGACATATCTCTGTTTACGGAATCTCCTCTGTCAAAAACCTGTTCATTTACTTTTTTGACAAAATTCAAACGTTTTCTGCTGCGACCGTAATTTTCAAAAATTTTCTTTATATTTTCAAATGAATCCCCAAAGTTAGATACAATATATTTATGAATCTTACGCGGATATTTAATTTTCTTAAAAATATCAATTACTAAATCACGACTTTCTATCTGTTCAAACGGTCGATGAAAGTTATGAACATTAAAATTCTCAACTAGAAAGTCCATCCATCCTAATCTTTTGGCAGAACTCCACCTTGTTAAAGATTTGATTTCAGAAATATCTTTCGATAAAATAGATGCAGCTTTTTCCTGCATATATTTCCTTGCAGGGTTAACAATAAAATTACTTTTAAACGATACTTGATTACTATTTATATTATTCATTGTCATACTCCTTTATCGCATGTAAAACCCATAAAAATTTTTTTTGCTAGTCTAAATATTGTATGCAATAAAACGACAAAGTTCAATAAGTTTTTCAGGAAAGATACCAATAAAAATTGTAATTAACACGGTTGTTACAAGCACAAATTTTTGTGAAAAAACAGGATGTAACACCTTCTCATCAGTATTTTTACCGCATTCTTCAAAAAGCGGGAAAATAACTTTCAAATAGTAAAACAGAGCAAAAACAGTAAGAATTAAAAGAGCTAGCAAAAACGGAATAAAAATTAATCCCGAACTCGCTACCGCGGTAAATAAATAAATTTTTGCAACAAAACCCGACGTAATCGGAATTCCTGCAAGAGCAAGAACTGAGACAATATAAGCACCCGCCAAACCTCGATTAGTATAAAAAATACCTTTAAAATCCGATATATTCATTATTTTTTTATCACCGTAAATATTAAGAAATGCGAAAACCGACAAATTCATAAATACATAACATAAAAGATAAAAAATAACCGCGGAAAGATTATATACAGAAACTAAACAAGCCGCAAGCATCGCATAAGAAGAATTTGCGGAAGCGGAACACGCAAATATAGCTTTAACATTTTTTTCGCGTATTGCATAAGTATTCGCCCAAAATGCAGTAATCAAACTTACAAATGCAACCGCAAAAGTTAATTCAAAACTGCCGCTTAAAGGAAATACAAACAATCTGCATACAATCCCGAAAACCGCAAGTTTGGGAATTGTGGATAAAAACGCAAGAATTGATGTTTCCGTTCCTTTATAAACATCAATAACCCAATTAGCAAACGGAAACAGCGCCAATTTAGATATTAATCCCGCAATTATTAGTATCGCCGAAATTGAATACATAACAGAACCGTTTTGCTGAACAATATTTTCATAAATCAAAGAAAAATTTATTGACCCCGTTATTCCGTAAAGATATGAAACTCCGAATAAAAATACACCGGACGAAACAGCTGATGTCAGAAGATATTTAAAAGCAGCTTCCTTTGAATAGTATCCTTTTGCGCAAGCAATTAAAAAATACGTTGAAAAACTCAAAATTTCTATTGAAATAAAAAGTGTAAGAAAATCATTTGCGGAAATTATATTAATCGCGCCAAACAATGCAGTAAGCAATATTGCATGGAAAGTATACGCATTTCTTTTCATTGTTTTTACAAGATTTTTTGAAAGCAGCGTTACGAAAAATCCGCACAAAAGAATTATAAAATCAAACAAAAGCGTATAACTGTCAGCCATCAAAGAATCTTTAAACGCAAAATATTGGGGCTCTGTTTGCACAGTCGAAAGCAAAATAATACTCAATGCTATTCCCGTGAGCGAAACAAACCTTGCCGGCTTATACCGTCTAATAGGCATAACAACGGAAAGTACAAGCTGGAGAACTATAAATCCGGCTAAACATACATGCGGTAATAAAATATTAAAAATATCATTAAGCATTTGAACCTCCGCGAATTATCCTGCCTGTATAAGATTTAAAAGAGCATCCGGGAAAAGCCCGAATATTACCAAACCGGCAAGTACCGATGCAAGAACAATAAATTCATGAATACTAATGTCATAAATTTTTTCGTACTCACCTTCACCGAAAAATCCGTTATGTAAAAATTTCAACATATAGCAAGAACTCAAAATAAGAACAGGCAGAGCAAAAACAGAAACCAGTTTTAGCACATCAGAAAAATCAGAATTCATAGCCCCGACAATTGTAAGAATCTCACTTATAAAAGGAGCAAACGCAGGTATCCCGATTGAAGCCAGAACAATAAGAGCCGCAAATCCGAACAAACGCGGCATATATGCAGCAATACCCGAGAGTGTATTAATATCCCTGTTTTTGAGTCTTAAATACACAATTCCCGCAATCATAAACAACCCGCAAGTTACAAGCGCGTGCGCCGTCATGTGGAAAAATGAAGCGGAAATACCTATTTGATTAATTGCACACAAGCCTAAAAGAACAAGTCCCATATTTGAAATGCTTGAATACGCCACAATTCTTTTTATATCAGTCTGAGCGTACGCAACAAACGCCGTATAAATTATATTAATAAGCGCAAATACGGCAAGTACCGGCGCTATTTTCATAAACGATTCCGGCAAAGTTTGATAATTAAATCTAAATATCCCGTAAGCGCCGGTTTTCAGCAAAATACCCGCTAATACCATACTGACAGGCGTCGGAGCATTTGTATGCGCATCCGGCAGCCACGTATGCAAAGGAATAATAGGAAGTTTCACGCCAAATCCTATTAAAAGACATATTGCGATTAAATTTTGCATACCGTCAGGTATTAACGAATCCGTAATATCTGAAAATCCCGCAGACAGCGTACCGCTTGATACAAAATTATAATAATAAAGAAGCAAAATTCCCAAAAGCATTATCATACTGCCCAAAAAGGTAAACAATACAAATTTTACCGCGGAATTCTTTGCATCTTGTCTATTATCATAACAAGAAACGGGCTCTTTCCACTCAACTCCGATTAAGAAATACGCCGGAATAAGTTCCAGCTCCCAAAATAAAAAGAACACAAACATATCCGCAGCCGTAAAAATACCCAAAATGGCAGACATCAAAAGCATTAACATTGAATAATAAAACTTGTGATTTTTTCTTATATTGTATTTGCTTGCAAAAGCCGCAAGAAGAAATACAAATGAAGTCAACACCGTCATTATCATTGATATTGAATCAATCTTAAATATAAATTTTATACCCATCGATTGAATCCAATCCAAACCAAAGAAATGGATTTCACTTACATAGGGATTCGCGCTGTCATAAAATGCCAGTAATAAAATCGAATAAAAGAAATGAAATAAAAATACACTTTTACTGAATCGCCTTATAACAATTTCATTCCTTGTAAACAATGGTGAAATTAATAAAAGCGACACCGCAAGCGGCATAAATATTAAAAACGGTATTGATAAAAATATTTCCATATTTCTCCTTTTTTAACTCATTTGCGTAATAATAACCGTGTAGGCGGTTATTATACAGCAGATTATTACAGTTATCCAAATAAACGCATAAGCGTTGTACGATTGAATATTACCTGTTTGCATCCCGGAATCCGCGGCCGAAAATCTCTTAGCCGCATCAGCCGTAAGTGAAACGGATTTGTACATTACATTAGTTTCAACAAAATTTATTAACTTAACCCCCGATTTTGTCAACATTTTTATAATTTTATAATTACCGAAAATTTTTACATCAATAAAATCAGAGATATAAGCAGTTTTTGCATAAATTCGTACAAAAATACAGTTATACAGTTTTTCCAACAAACGGGGCGATTTATCAAATTTTGTTAAAAAATCTTTCTTATAGAACAAATAAACACCCGCCCAGCCGGCAATCGCACACCAAAACGGTTCGGCAATTTTGTAGTCAATTTTTCCTTTTACAAAAAAGTAAAATAATATATTTAATAAAAACAGCCCCGCAACCGGGAGAAACTCCCGCAGATTTACCGTTTTGACAAGCGGTTTATCTTTTATCATAACAATAGCAAGCCGCATAATATAAAATGCGCCTAAGAATGAAATAATTTGATAGATTACGGATAAAAATACATTATTTTCAACTGAGACAAAAAGTGCTTCTTTCGGAACGATTCCGGAAAATAACAATCCCGCAAGACATAACCCTCCAAGGAGAAAAGCAATATATCCGGTATAAGTTTCTTTAATATCAAGAGAAAGAAACAGCATTGATTTAATAAAAGCGTGCGCCGCAAGAAGTATAACGGCACATTTTATATTCAGCATTCCAAGCGCAAGAAACATTAACCCCAAATTTACGGACGTAGAATACGCAAGTACTTTTTTGGGATGAGTTTCAATTGATGCAAGGACAGAGCAGATAAGAGCCGTTAAAATTCCAATAATTCCGATTATATTAAGAATATTTTTTTCCAGCGTAAAAAACGGCAAAAGTCGTATGATTAAATATATTCCCGCAACAACCATTGTTGCCGAGTGCAGCAGGGCACTTACCGGCAGCTTTGCTTCCATCGCATCCTGAAGCCAGGTATAAAACGGAAACTGGGCTGACTTTACCGCCGCACCGATAATAAACAAAGAACATATAATATAAAATTCCGGAGTCGATGTGTACGCGTATAGAAGTGTTGAAATTGCATTCATATCCTCAAATCCGAGTGTTGCAAAGCCGCGATTTCCCGCATAATTATACATAAAATACGAAGTTGTAATTATTCCGGCTAGAAGTGCAACGTCTCCGATTCTGTTTGTAATAAAAACACGTCTTGAAGCTTGTGATTTATCATTATTTTTGTAATCAAATCCTATCAAAAGATAAGACATTACTCCGACCAGTTCCCAAAATGCGTACATTTGAAAAAGATTCGGGCTGAAAAGAAGCCCCGCCATAGAAAAATTAAACATATTCAAAAACGCAAAGAAGCGGTAATTTTTCTTTTCATTTTTCATATAAGTTATTGCAAAAACTTGTACGAGAAAACTTACGGTAAACAAAATAAATGCAATTATAAGAGAGAGTTTATCGATATGCACCCCGAAAGATAAAGCGTAATCATTGATTTTTATAAAATTGAAACTCTGTTCAATGCTGTCTTTTATATTTAATAAACCGACAGCGGTCAATAATATTCCGGCAAAAGAAGACAGCAGCGTAAGAGTGTATATTATTTTTTTATTAACGTATACGGAAAAGAATCTTCCGCCCATAATTATTAAAAATATCCAGAACGGCAGTAAAAGTATTAAGTATGTGTTATTTAAAATAAAATCATTCATGCTCTCTACAAATCTCCGTATTTTTCTATATTATCACTCTCTTTTTTCTTAAACATAAGATAAAAAATATAAAGCGCAACCGCAAGCTCGACAGCCCCTATACCGGTATAAAAAAGTGCAATGATATAACCGTCAAAAACGACATTATCACAATATGATGCAAAAGTAACAAAATTTATATTTACCCCCAGAAGCATAAATTCTATAGATATAAGAACCTTTATTACATTTTTTAGAATTACCGAACCCAAAAGCCCCGCAAGAAACATAAATAATCCGATAGCTAAATAATGAAACATAGTAATTTCACTCATTATACCCCCTTCCTTCCGAACATTGACAGCCCCGCAATAATAATTGTAAGCAAAAGCGACACAAGTTCAAAAGCCCAGACATAATTTATAAAGATTCCTTTTGCAAACGCGTAAATCGTATCAAAAGAATTGACTTGCGAAAGTCCTGTTATATTGAATGTATCAGGAGTTATTACAAGTGAAATCAAAACCAAATATACAAATGCCATCGTAAATATACCTGCACAAATAAGTATTATATACGGCAATTTTTTCAGCTTCCGCACTTTTTTACCTCTACCCGGTATGAAGCCGGCAGTTTCACAGCCATCCGATATACATTTAC
>CALUSF010000032.1 GCA_944323325.1 Candidatus Gastranaerophilales bacterium | reverse complement strand
TTCCTCCGTCAGCTTGAATTACATCCGCATCAATTGTTATTGTCATACCCGGCATTTTCTCCAAATCAACACAAGCTCTGAGACTTCTGCCGATTAGCCTTTGAATTTCCTGTGTTCTGCCCGATATTTTTTCTCTTTCACGCTTACAACGCGTATTTGTAGAAGCCGGAAGCAGGGAATATTCTGCCGTTACCCACCCCCTGTTATCGCTTTCATCCATCCATTTAGGCTTTTTAAGCTCGGCAGACGCCGTAACAATTACTTTTGTATCCCCGAATTCAACCAATATAGAGCCCAAGGCATGCTTGGTAAAATTATGCGTAAACTTTACTGGTCTTAATTCGTTATTTTGCCTCCCGTCAATCCTCATATTATCCTCCATATATTGTATTTATTTTAACATAACATTGACAAGTTCAAAAAACAAATATAAAATACGCATGTGTTTAATTTTAAACACATGGGAGGTAAAAATGACAGAATCAATTAGTACATCATTATCAGCATCAAGCTTGGCAAGTATTTTGCAAAGCACTACGAGTGCATCTACAACAACGGCTACCGCAACATCAACAGAAGAGTCCTCAAGCAGTAAGTCGACGAATGAAATTTTATCGGAATTACGTCAAAACGGTTTATCTTCCGTAATGACTGCGCAAGATATTGCTGATGAGTACGGCATTTCACTTTCTAAGGCACAAGAAATTTTATCTGAGCTAAAGGGCGAAGATGGTACATTTACGCTTGATAATCCTATACCTGAAGATTCTACAGTCTCTTACCATGTCTAGGAGTGATAATTTAGGATACGGAAGTCTTAAATTGTATATTCTCCGGGGAAAAGGACCTTTGAGAACATGGGAAAATTGAGAGCCCCTTTAGGGGGCTCTCGATTTATTATCGACCGTGTGCAAAATCAGGATTAACCTGAGAATGTTTTGTAAGAAGACTCAATGTTTTCATCAATAACTTTTTGAACTGCTTCAATTTCTGTTGTAATCTGAGTTCTTTCGTTATCAAGTCTTTGAAGTTTCAATTCAAGGTTTCTGTCTTCCGCTTGTATAATTGATGTTTTTGCGTTGATTTCCTGTTGTTTTTTGTCATATAAATATTGTTCATATTCATACTGTGCGTAGGCATCTTCGTAAGCAACCGTATCTGTTTCTGTTTCAGCCTGAACATCAATTGTGGTATATGTTAACGGTTTCCCGTCAGCGTCATAAGTTGTTGGAATTGTAATCGATGTAATTCTGCCGCTTGACGGGTCAAATTCAAGCTGTGTATAATCGTATTCGGTATTTTTTGTATATTCCCCGTTTGAAGTATAATCATAAGTTACGGCTGCACCGCTTCCGTCGTTAACATCAGATATAAGTGCAAAGTGAATATTCTGGTTATCGTCAACGTACAGATAGAAGTCTTCCGGACCGTAGTAATCAGTACTTCCGCCGGCAGTAGAAGATTTCAAAGCAGCATTATTGATAGCATTTACATATCCTTGATACTCCGTTTCATTAATTACACCTTTTGCTAATGCATCCGATAATGTATAGGGAGTTTTTCCGGCAATTAATACTTGGTTCTGGTCATCTGCCGGTTCAAAGCTGTATGTAGAAGTTGTAGTTCCGTCTTTGTATAAATATTGAACTCCGTCTTTTAATTCGTATTCCGCCGGATTAGTGTTTACTTGTACGAAGTCATCTTCGGTAGATTTACGAATGTAGTCACCTTCAATTACAAAAAATTTAGACAATGCATCTTTAGCAATTAGTTTTGCGGTAGGTGTACCCGGAACCGTTGTTGTGATTTCGTTTCCGATTGCACTATCACCGTTTGCGGCATCATAACCGCTGGTTGCCAGTGTATATACATCTCCGGCCTTCATCTCTTCGGTCATTTCCACTTGAGTAAATTGATTTCCGTCTTTAATGTATACTTTTTGCCCGACTTCATAGTTTGCGCCGGGAACTTTTTTCATAAATCGTTCGCCTTCAGCCGGTTCGGCAGTACTTGCTTCATATCCGAGATGTACCTCGGTTGCTTCGCCGCTTGTAGTGTAAGTTCCGCTTGTTACAACAGAGCCGCTGACTTTTTCAGTACCTTCTTGTGTTGTAACATATCCGTTATTTTTATTTAAAGATGCACCATATTCCGTAGTACCTAATGTTAAGCAGTAAGTACCATCTGAACCGGGTTTAACGGAGCTGGCATCAAAGGAATATGTTGTTGCACCGTTTTCACCTGTATATTTAACCGTCGTAAAATCACTGGTGGAAGGAGGAGTAGGAACGCTCATTGCAAGCAAGCTATTGTACAGAGCAGTACATTGTTGAGATAAAATCGTTCTTTCCTGGTTGATTTGTTGACCTTGATATTCAAGGTTTGATTGTCTGGCTTGTAAACTTAACAATCTTGCTTGTGATGCTGACATACCCATAGTTCTTGTCTCCTTTTTCCTTTTTTAATTTTGTTTTTTGTTACATTTTTTGTTACTTAATACCTATTGTGATACATTTTCTTGTATGTTTTAGGTTTACTTGCTTTTATACTATGTATTACGGCATAATTTTTAAAAACTTTAGGATTTTAAGAAAAATTGTTACAAAAATTTACATTTCTGATTCGGTGAATTAAAGGCCAAGCACACTTTTCTCTATATGATTTTTATCAAATAAGGCATTATCATTCCGTAAAAATCACAGTCAGATCTATAAACTATATACATAACATAAGGCAAACGGCTTTCATCAAACGCCGTTTTGAACACGCAATTCTTGAATAAACACTAAACACCCTTTATCTTTGAGGCAATTTTCTTACACCTCAGCTTGTCAATTTCCACCATAACTTGCTGTACCGGAACTTCCCAAGCACCGGATGTAGGGCATTGGAACGGCTTAATTGACTTGTACCACGCAATATCCTCACCCTCTGTTTTAAACCATCGCCACTCAACTATTCTGTTAAACAGGCCGAATGTTTTAATTCCGAGAGCTCCCGCAAGGTTCATTACCCCGTTATCTGTCGTTACCATTAAGTCCATACAATTCATTGCACATGCCGTATCTTCCCACGTTTTAAAAGTTTTACCGAGTCTTATAAGTTCCGCATCCTCCGGAATTTGATCCATCTGGCGAGTCAGGTCATCAACCTGAAAACTGTATACTTCAACATCCGGAAGCTGCATTAAAGGATAAAGATACGAAAGCGGTATGTCACGATCAGTCTCCTTACTTGAAAGAGTACCTTCGTAAGCAATACCTATTTTTATCTTTTCATTGTTATTGATATATTCCTTTCGATACGCGTTAATTTTTGCTTTAGGAACCCTTAAGTATCCGCTTGCTTTAGGAATGGAATCCGGTCGGGTTTCACACACAATCGGCAAATCCATCATCGGAATATAATAATCATAACTTATATTCGGAATATCAGCCTCCGTGTAAATATTAATTCCGAGTTTTGAATCATTAAATAAATCCACCAGTTGAGGCTGCACAACAAGCGAAACCTCTTTACAAAGCTTTTTCAGACCGTCTATAAAACGTACAAACATTATGGAGTCGCCAAACCCCTGCTCAAAATGTACAAGAATCCGTTTGTCCTTGATATCAACCTTCATATTCCAGCGCTTTTTCTTGGTAGTCAAAAGCGGCGGAAAAGCAACATTATTCAAATCCTCTTTTTGGAATCTGTGCTGCAAGAATTTAAAACCTTCCGAAAAGCGCTTGTGACGAACTAAATAAGCACCGTAAGCATGCAAGTCCGAATGTGTCGGATTTAAATACATAAGTTTTGAATAAAATTCATCCGCCTTTTGTGTTTCATCAAATTTTCCGTACACATAAGCAAGGTTTTTAACAACAATTCTGTTATTTGGCGCAAGCTCAAATGCCTTTGTAAGATATTCAATCTGCTTATCTTTAAACTTATCCTGATAACAAGTTGAATACAAATGCCCGAGCATATTGTATATCGAGTAATTATTTGCATTCTTTTCAAGCGCTTTTTCATAGTACTCAATAGCCTTTTTGTTATCTTTAATATCAGTGTAAGTTAAATCCGCAAGATAAACGTATACATCCTCTTTATCCGGAGAAATTTCTTCAAATCTTTTAAGGAACTTAATCGCCAAATCGGCGTTTCCGATAGACTTCATACAAAGCCCGATATTTTTGTAAATACTTACCGGAAAACCTGAATACTTCATCAAATCGCGATATTGTTCGATTGCTTCAATATATTTTTTTTCCGCATATAATTTCTGTGCGTATTGAAGCGCATAATTTATATAATGGTTTGTTACGGTATTTTTTTCATTATTATCATATATTCCGGGAATAACCTCCCTATATATCTCCAAACCGCGTTCAAAGTTATTGTTTTTACAATAATATTCCGCCATCGCAACATCCATTGAAACAATTAAGTCTTTGGAATTGTCAATGGGAATCTCTTTTTTTACGACAAGCCTTCTTGAAACCTGCATATTTACTCTCTCCTGTATTCTTTAATTAAAATAATACCATAGAATACTTATTTTTAGAATAAATACAAGCCAAAATGGGTTATTTGTATTAACCCCCTGCATAAATAAAAGCCTTATATCTTCTCATCAATTATTCTAGCAGAATTGTCCAAATCCTTCATAAGTGATTCATTACTTTTATCCAGACCGCGTTGTCTTAAAGCTGCCGCGATTGCCTTAGGGAAATTCGGTGCCCAACCTTCTGAAGCAGCCCTATAATATTCTTCCTCAAAATTTTCTCCGAGCCTTAATTCCCAATTCCCCTTCTCCGTTCCCGGAGTATTGTACGTTTTGGGAATCCCGAAAAAATCGGTAAAAAATATCTGAATTCGACGTGCCGGACTTGTAAACAATTCCGCAAAACTTGCAGCAATAAAACTCTTTTTATCTCTGCGAATTGCTTCCATATACTTTGTCTTATCTTTTAAGGACGCATCTTTAGGAGATGTATCCAATGCCAAGTGGGCAGTCTTTGTTTCAAACTCTTTTCCCTTTTCTTTGAAAAATTTATCCGTATATTGCAAATACGAAGGGTTATCGTGTGAACCCAGCATAATCGTATTCTTAGCCGGAACTTCCGAGCCTCTGTAGCCGTTAAATTGTGTTACTGCAAGCCCGGAAAGATCGAGGTATTTCATGACCCTTTCAGTCGGTATATTTCTGTCGCCCAAATCCTCACAAATCAGCGCTGACTTATCAAGCCCGTATTTCTGTGCCGCAGGAATAACAATTTTACTCAAAATAGACGCATACTCCTCATCAGTATGTTTTTGGTATTTTCCGGGAACCGAATAAATCCTTCCGGAATTATGCTCGGTCATTGTTTTACTGGCTTTTGTATAAATAAACGGATCAACAAGTCCAATCACATGGTCAATTCTTATACCGCCAGGAAAACTTGCAAAATAATTTTCATACTTTTTCTTCATTATTTTGCCGGCTTCGCCTAAAGAACCGTCTTTGTTAAACAATTTTTCAGGATCATAGTAACTAAATCCCCATCTTTGCCCGTCAGGTGAAAAATAATCCGGCGGACAGCCGATAGCCTTGCCCTTTAGAAATAACTTTTGATTAACCCACTCTTCGACATCAGAAGAAGCAACCGGAGAATCACCGATTATTCTTATACCGCTTTGAGCGGAAAGTTCATTGGAAATCTTATTCTCTCTCTCAAGAATCATTTGTTCAAACAAATACAGGTCGTATTCGTCTCTGTATTTTTCCTTCAGGCCGGCAATTCTTCTTACATTCTCAGGTGTGTTATCGGAATAAAGTGTTCTTTCAGTCTTATTCCAGGCTCTCCATCCCGTATTACCATTCTTCTTGCTGAGAATCCTATAAATTGCATCCTGTTCATATTGCGCTTCATTAGCTTCCTTGAATTTTAAAAACTCATCCGAATCTTTGGCATTTTCAAAGGCCTCTCTAAGTGCAATATCATAATTCTTTCTTACATAATCATAGTCAACTCTGTCTTCAGAAGGGTTGTTCATTACAATTTTATTAAAAGTTTCTTTCGACAAAATGTTGTTATATTCATCAGATGCCAATTTTTCAAGCGGAATCATGAAAATATTTCTGGAATTCGCTTCCGGCGCATAAGGTGAATTATCATGAGGTTTTCTCAAACTGTTAGGTTCCTGTTGTATGTTGGAAAAAGCGTGACGCTTCAAGAACGGAAACAATTTTGTAACCGTTGTGCGGGAAAAAAGAGAACCAATACCCGTATTTTCACTCCTTATTGCCGGAGCAGACGAATTATGCAAAATCAAATCGACTTTCTTATCCAATAATTTTAATCCCGCATTCAAAGAACGGGTATAAACCGGCATTTCACTCACACTTGGTCTGCGACCGAATGAAGGTGCCCCCGACACTTCGGCTATCTTCATAATACCTCCTGACACATCATAATCCAGCGATATACGCTTTATATCAGAATCGTATCATACAAATGATATACATGCAAGAAAAAGCAGCAGAATTATTTACAAAATTAACATTTAAATACCGTTTTAAATAATGCTGTCTAAATCCAATACAGTCTTGAGCTTAAGCGCATAAATATCAGGTCTGTTTAATACTGCCAATTTGACTGCGTCTTTTTCGGTTGTCACAATTAAACCTTCAATGTTATTTATATCACTAAGAGTGTATTGATGGTGATCATCAAAAGTTACTTTATTTTTTATTTGAAAATCACCTTCCAAAAACTTATAAAACTGCTCCGGCTGCCCGATTGCAGAAAGCGCAGTAATTTCGCACCCCTTTTGTAAATGTTCGCCGGTTACAATATTATATATATAATCGGGTTCAATTTTTACGATTGAAACCGTTTTTGCAGCACCGGTCGGAAACCTTTGCTCCATTTCTTTTGCAATCCGCTCTGCATTTGAGTGGTCAACATTTTTACTGACAATAAGCATCTTATCGACACGGTTAAGCCCGCTTAAACTTTCTCTTAAAGGGCCTGCCGGCAAAAGCTTTTCATTTCCGAACATTTTTTCAGAATCCGCCAAAACAATATTCAAATCGCGGAATATTTTTCTATGCTGAAATGCGTCATCTAAAATAATCTTTGTTACACCAAAGTTTTCTACCGCGTATTTTGCGGCCTTATAACGATCCGCGCAAGTCAATACGGCACACATATTTAAATTTACCGCAAACCAATAAGGTTCATCACCGGCCATATCAGCCTTGTAATATAAATTTATACCGTCAGATATTACATGTACATTACTATTGTCAAGCTTGCCTCCATACCCGCGTGAAATTATCGCAACACGGTCGCCTTTTTCTATCAAATACTTTGCAATTTCCGCAACTACCGGCGTTTTACCGACTCCGCCCGTTGTGAAATTTCCGACAGAAATTACATAAGCGTTTACTTTTTTGGGTTTAAGAAATTTTTTGTCATATAAAAAATTCTTAAATCCGCTTCCGATTCCGTAGAAAAATGAACAAAATGTCAGCAGAGAAAAAAGCAAGCCCTCAGGCTTTTTTGTGTAATGAATTTTAGTTATTTCAGTTTTTATATTCAATAAATTCTTATCCCCTATTTACCCCTCTGTCCTTTATTCTAAGCATTTTTGCCAGCCGCACCTAATTTTTACTATATTACTGACTAGCATACACCAACTATTGATTTAAAATGTTCAAAATCCTCCATGGTATCGATTCCGACAGGAACGTTATCCACTACGGCCACTTTTATTTTCATACCGTTTTGAAGCGCTCTTAACTGCTCAAGACTTTCCGCTTTTTCGCAAGAAGTCTGCGGCAGCGTTGTCATTTTGAATAATGCATCACGCTTGTAGCCATATATACCCAAATGCCCGTAGAATTTCCACTCGCCTTTATTATTAAGACTGCGCTCAAACGGAATTTTTGATCGAGAAAAGTACATCGCATAATTATTTACGTCAAATACGCACTTTACAAGATTCGGATTGTTAATCTCCCTCTCATCCGTAATTTCGCGCACAAGAGTGGAAATATCGGCATTCAAATCTTCTTTAACACCTTTTATAACAAGTTCAATATTGCTCTGTTCAATAAGCGGTTCATCTCCCTGAAGATTGATTATGTAACCTATCTCCGGATGCCTGTCTGCAACTTCCGCAATTCTGTCGCTGCCGGATTTATGCTCGGAAGACGTCATTTCAACTTCCGCACCAAAACCCTTACAAGCATCGAAAATTCTTGAATCATCAGTCGCTACAATAACACGATCCGCAAGCGGACAATTTATAGCCTTTTCCCAAACCCACTGTATTATAGGCTTATTATCTACTTTTAAAAGCGGTTTACCTTCCAATCTTGAAGAACCATACCTTGCGGGTATTATAATTGCGGTTTGTTTATCCATCTCTGTTAATTCCTCTATTTTGTAGCATTTATAAAGACTGCATTTGTTTTAAGACTTATCTCTCTGCCGGTTAAATAATTTTGAACATCGGCCATATATTTTTCGACGGTCGGTTCGTCAAAATACTTTAAGTATCTTTCTTTTGTAGACGGTTGATTCGGAGACGGCGGATTAATAAACCACTCTCTTACCATATTAGGCTGTACAACATATTTTGACCGAACTTCTTGCAGTTTTACGTCCGGAATAGAAAAACCGGAGATTTCAAGATTCATTTTTAACGTATTTTCATCAAAATTACAAAGAGAATCAAGCGGATTTTCCATAATTTCGTTTTCTGCCCGTTTAAAATCTTCATATTTTTCAATATACACAGGATCTAATATTTCCCAATACCTTGTATTTGAACGTATTATCGGCTCAAACGCACAAAACTTTCCGCCAGGTTTCAAAACACGATAAACTTCATTTATTGCCGGCTGTTTATTTACAACATGTACAAGAACGGAACGCATTATCGCTTTATGAACCGTGCTCTCCGGAAGAGCTATATGCTCTATCGGGCATTTTAAAAATTCATACCCTTCTTTTACACCGGATTCATCAAGAATTTTTTTACAATCATCAAGACAATCCTGAAATAAATCCGAAAAAATTACCTTTCCATTACATTCCTGCATCTCAAGCGCTTTAAACGCAAGCAGCCCGGTTCCGGTGCCGATATCAAGAACGACATCATAAGGTTTTATTTCAGCATAAACAAGAATTACATCACGAACAGCCTCCAGCCAGCGCATTGTCTGTTCCTGCATTTCCGGAGTTTGTCCGGCAAACCGGTTCTTTTTAAGCCATTGCGTCCAATTTTTACAAATCTCACTCATCTTTCCATCCTTAATTTTAGGGATTGTACCAGATGATTATACTATATTTTTCAAGATTGGGCAATTATTTCATTATAGCAGCAGTAAATTCTTTAAGGAAATCATAACCCTCTTTTGCGTTACGCTGGAGCTGCGAGAAAAAGTGTTCAATATCTTCTTTTAGCATTTGCGTTTTTCTCATTGTTTTAAAACCTGCAAAATTGCCGTCTTTTGTAATAACACATTCAATTTGTTTTGGAATTATACCTTCTTTAACTGCGGTAATTGAAACATCAGCATTGTCTTTTAATTTGGTATTTAATGTTACAACATCAGGTTCTACAGGGTAAAAGACAATTTTTTGAGGTTTCCGGGGAGTAACTTTTGCAGTTTCTGACGCAAAGCCTTGCAACAAGGATAATGCATCCTCACCCTTATTTGATACAAGTTCTTTATCAAGTTTTACTATATCGGTCAAAGCGGCTTCTTCTGGACCAAATTTGATAACCCTTTGAATTTTGTTTACGTTCATTTTATTCTCCTTTTTAATTATATTTAATTAGTTAAAACCTCTAAAAATATTTTTTGCTATAAAAAACGACCTTCTTAAAAAGAAGGTCGCTAATTTATAATTTTATAACTAAATCCTATACCGCGTATACGCTGACTTGTTTTCTGTCGCGCCTGTGCGGTTCAAATTTAACCTGGCCGTCAATCAATGCAAATAAAGTATCATCTGAACCTATACCAACATTATTACCGGGATGAATTTTTGTACCTCTTTGACGTACAAGAATGTTTCCGGCTTTAACAATTTCACCGCCGAACTTCTTCACACCCAGACGCTTCGCTTCTGAGTCACGACCGTTACGGGTGGATCCCATACCTTTCTTATGTGCCATTTTTATATCTCCTTTAAATTAAATTTTCTTGTTTTTGCTTTAAGACAAATCCGTATTAACGTTCTTATGCCTCAGTTGTTTCAGCTGTTTCTGCTTTTGCTTTTGAAGCTGTAGTTCTGATTTTGTTAATCATAACTCTTGCAAAACCTTGTCTGTGACCTTGTTTTTTTCTGTAACCTTTTTTAGGTCTTTGTTTGAAAACAATAATTTTCTTTGCTCTGTCGGTTTTAACAATAGTTCCTTCAACCTTAGCATTTGCTACATAAGGCTGACCAACTTTTGATTTTTTGCCGTTTACAATCATAACGACCTTATCAAAAACAACTTTAGCATCTTTTTCTTCGCCTAACAATTCAACGTCTACGTAACGTCCTTCTTCAACTTGATATTGCTTTCCGCCTGTTTCGACTATTGCGTACATTTGTACATCCTTTCTTTTTTGAGGAATCGTAGGGAGGAGGTAAATAATCTATCTGCCTTTTGCGTTATTTCGGCTATAACGTGAAATGCTAAAACCCTTTACGCTTTTTCCGCCCGTTTGGACACGATTAACCTATCTAATACTATTTACAACTATATTTTTAACACAAGCCTCTGACAAGTGTCAAGGGCTCGGGTTTAAATTTGTTTACAATTCAAAATTTCCCATGGTAAAATTAAAAAATAATATCGGGAGTATTTTATGAATAAAAACAATTCATCAGGTATATTACAAAATTTAAGAAGTAAGCTCGATGTATTTTTGTCATTTAGAATAGTGGATGACCATTGCGTCATTAGGTTATTCGGGCTCAAATTTTGTAAGAAGTTTAAAGTAAAAATTAACCTGCCTCAAATCATATCCTCTGGAATAACATCAGAAAAAAGAAATCCGAAGCTAATAGTTTCATTAACAACATTTCCTCTCAGAATCAATACAGTATACCAAACAATTACAACACTTTTAAACCAGACATTCAAGCCCGACAAAGTAATTTTATGGCTTGCTGAAGAACAGTTTCCTGATAAGAAACTCCCGGAAAATCTTACAAAATTACAGCAATTCGGACTTACAATAAAATGGTGCAATGAAGATATAAAATCATTCAAAAAGCTTATACCAGCATTAAAAGAATACCCTGATGACATAATAATAACAGCAGACGATGATATTTTTTATCCTCAAGATTTTGTTGAATCTTTGTATAAGATGTATTTATCTGCACCAGAATGCATTCATGCAAACAGAGCTTTTGTCATAAAAAAATCTGGTAATAAGTACTTAATAAAAGCTCGCGGATATGTAAAGGATAAAACCTATGAGCCACATTACATAAATGAATTTATGACAGGCTACGGGACATTATTTCCACCCCATTGCCTGCATAATGATATATTTGATAAAAACTTATATATGAATCTTATGCCGACAAACGATGATGTTTGGTTTTGGGGAATGGCTGTAAGAAATAATTACAAAATTAATGTAAATCCAAAGGGTTTTAAATTAAGACTTGTAATCGACAGAAATGTTCAAGATTGCGGCTTATGGAAAATGAATATGAAAAATTCTGTATCCGGAATAAACGGCAGTGATGCTGTTACAATTCTATGCCGCAAATATCCCGACATTGAAGAGAGACTGCTTACGGAGCTAAAGGAGTTATAAATGTTTAACAAAATAAATTCATTAGGCTTAATACAAAATTTAAGAAGCAGAGCTGATATATTATTTTCATACAGAATAGTTGATGATCACTGCATCATAAAGTTTTTAGGAATAAAGCTATGTAAAAAAATTCCCGTAAAGTATAATTTTCAAGAAGTTACATCAAAAGGTATAACAGAAATAAAACGTAATACAAAAGTAATTGTATCTTTAACAACATTTCCGGCCAGAATTAAAATTGTATATAAAACAATTTCAACGCTAATGCGGCAAACAGTAAAACCGGATGAAATTATTTTATGGTTGGCAAAAGAACAATTTCCCGACAAGAAACTGCCGGAAAATCTTACAAGATTACAGCAATTCGGGTTAACCATTAAATGGTGTAATGATATTCGTTCATATAAAAAGCTGATACCAACATTAAAAGAATATCCGAACGATATTATAATAACTGTTGATGATGATTATTATTATGATACAAAATTAGTTGAAAAACTTTTAGAAGAAAGTAAAAAATATCCGGATTGTATAATTGGCGGTCGGGCAATGAGAATAACTTTTCATAAAAATAAAAAAATTAAATTTATAAGCAGAAGCTACATATATGATGATACCTATCTGCCAAGTTATCTAAACCCGTTTATAGGATTCGGGGGAGTTTTATATCCGCCGCATTCCGTTCACAAAGACATTCTTGATGAAGAAACTTTTATGAAAGTTTTGCCTACTAATGATGACACTTGGTTTTGGGTTCAGGGAGTCAGAAACAGAACTAAATTTGTTCCCTGCAAAGACAGTTACAAATTAAAATATTATACAATAGAGGATTCTCAGGAAATCGGGCTTTACAAGCTAAACGGCAAAAACTCCACCGTCGGAATGGGAGGTGAAGATTCCGCCAATATGTTTATGAAAATGTATCCTGATGCAAAAGAAATTATTGACGAGGAGCTTGGGGGGTATTTAACCTCTTAATCAAATCATCCGTAATATCAACACCGCCGGAGAAAACGCTTCTTGCATCAATTATTGCATCAAGCCCTTTTTCAAGGCGAATTTTTTCACTTACGGCATGTATACGCTGATACACTTCCTCTTCTTTCTTTTCACGGAAAGAATTGAACGCATTTTCTTTGCTTTTTAACTCTGCCTGAACAGTTTCTTCAAACTTTTTCTTTTGAACAGCCGATTCAATCTGACTGAATTCCTTTTCTTTTGTAATTAAGTATTGCTGAATTTCGTTACTTTTAACTTCCAACTCTCTTAAAGTATTTTTCGCAAACTGATAGTTTTGCACAACTTTTTCGTAATTTATATACCCGACACCGCCGGCAAAACATGGCATTGTAAAGCATAAACATAATAAAATAAGTATTTTTTTCATATTCTCTCCTTATTAATACCCGTACGGATTTATACCCGTACCGAATGTAAAGTAACCGTTCTTAGACCCGTAGTCACCCGGATTTGTAAGCGGTATACCGTAATCAACCGAAATAGGCCCGACTCCCGGTATAAACAATTTTAAACCGACACCTGCCGTAATTGCGCTCATAGGTCTGTCATAAAGCACACTTGAAATCGTCGGATCAAAAACTTTTCCTGCGTCAACAAAGAATGTCAGACGAATATTTCGAAAGAAATCCCATTTAAGTCTGTCCATAAAAGGCAGAGGAGTTGCAAGTTCGGCAGAACCCATAATAAAGGCATCGCCCGTTCCGACACCGCTCATTCTAAACCCTCTTATTGAATACGGGCCGCCGAGTCTGAACGCCATAACTTCCGGCATATCGTCTCCGTGCACCCTTACCCCGCCTCTTGCTGTAAGAGAGAAGGATGATTTTTTCCTGACGGGGAAGTATTTTGTAATTCCGCCGGCAAGTCTGCCGTTAGTATTGCCGAAATCACTCAATCCGACCGCTTCTATAAACTTGGCTTCCGCTACTATACCGTTACGCGGAATTTCTTCCGAATCCAGAGTTGAATACCTTACACCCGGCGCAAGGTTAATAAAGAATCCGCCCGTTAATTGCTTGGCTCTTTCTGCAATATTAAGATTTCTCAGTGCGTACATTTGTGAAATTTTATTATAATCGCCTTCGCTCAAACTTATATGTTCAACACCTGCATTAAACGTTGTTGTCAGGTTATTATACCCTCTGACTTTATGTTCAATACCTGCATTTAAACCGAATCTGCGCTCTATTGCAAGCGGAACCTGCCAACTTCCTAAATCCCGGTAATACAATTTACCCATTAAAGAATTATCCGCATTCAAAAAATGAGGTTCAAAGAAATTTAACTCAAGCTGGTAATTCATTCTGTTTTTTATTGACGCGTCGCTAAGCAATATACCTGAGCCGAGAATTCCTGAAACAGTCAACCTTTGACCGCGGCCGAGGAAGTTGTTTTCGCTATAGCTTACGGAGCCGAACGCCCCGAGAGCATTATCAATCCCGCCTCCAATTGCAAGGCTGTTCGGGCTGTCTTCTTTAACTATAACTTTTACATCATATCCGCCCGCATCATCAACCGGTATAATTTCCCTATCTACTTCTTTAAATATTTTTGTAGAATATATTCTTGATAAATCCTCTTTCAAATAATTTTCATTATATACGCTTCCCGGCTGCATCATTATATTGCGCTCTATTACATAATCTTTTGTTTTTTCGTTGCCTTCAATTACAATCTTATTAATTACACCTTCAGTAATTGTAAATATAAGATTACCGGTATTATCATCATCTACGGAACTTACTGATGCGAGAATATAGCCTTTTTCATGGTAATATCCGTTAATCCGGTCTATTGCTCCGTTTATTCGTGAAATATTTTGAGGCAGCCCTTTAAGAGGGAGCACAAATTGCATTAACTCCATAGAAGAAATTACCGTATTACCGATAACGGAAACATCGTTCACCGGAATATTTTCTTTTAAGCGGAATCTCAGACTCACGGTACCATCGGAATTAAGCGAAGGTTCAATTGACATCTCATCCGTAAAAAATCCTGTTGCATATATTCTCTGTAAATCCTGCTGCAAAAGTTCTTCGTTAAAAAAAGAACCTGTTTGTGTTTTTATACTCGCGCGGATATCGGAAGAAGAAATCAAGTTCAAACCTTCAAAACTAATACCACTAATTGTTTTACCTTCCAAGTCCGCTTCGGGCATTTCCTCCGGCAGCGACTCATTTACAGCAGCAGAATACACCTCCTCGGATTGTTCGGCCGGAGGCGCAAAGAAGTTTACCGGAGATGAATTTTCTTCGGATGATTGTCTAAAGTTTTCCTCAAGCAAGCTTGGGGGAGAGTTTTGATTCGGTAGCGGGACAGATTCCTGCTTCGGAAGGTCTGGCGGGGTATCTTCTATTTGAGAAGAAAAATAATCGGATTCGTTAAATTCTCCTGAGTATGGGATTGTTGTTTTTATTTTCAGAACAGGTCTTTCTGCCTTTGAGGAGTCCAGATAGAGCGGATTAACAAGTTTTACGGTTTTGGGGCTTTCCAATTCAAAGTACGAAAAATCAGGAGTTGCGGAAAAGGCGGAAGAGCAGCTCAAAATTGCAGACAAAGCCCACATAGCCGTCACTCTTGACGATATTATAACTCTCCTCTTATTTTTTCCCCTCATACTCCTCTTTTAGGAAAACTTAAAACCTCCCTATATATCCGCTTCAGTTAAAGACAAAATTGCCTGATAAAAACCTTTCGGGTCGTTTGAATCGAAAGAATTTTTTAATACATTTGAACCGACATTCACAGTAACATAAGTTGTGCCGTTGGGTGCATAAACCTCATATTTATTTTTGCTTCTTACAAATTTTGAATCGGCGCCGATAATTGATACCACCGGATACGCAACTACACCCGGACTGTCTTTCGAAGCCGAGCCCATTTTACAATTTGCAAGTGATTGCGACTTGGGTATTTTGGCGATATTTGCAAACGCAATATAAACTCTTCCGCCCTGTTCAAACATAGCTTCTTCATATCCGCCGTCGGTCACGGTATTAGCTTTTAGATAAAGCGTTTTTACATCCTTTGAATTAGAAATTACCTTAAACTGGCTTGATAGCGACGAATATAAATTACCCGTTCTGTCGGTTATGTTTGCTATTAACACCGGACTGGTTACGGATTCTACCCTCACAAAACCCGGTAAAGTTATGTTAAAATCCATCCGTGCCTCTTCCGCAAAAGATGCCGGCATGATTAGCATAAAAAACAAAATAATAAGTTTTAAAAATTTCACGACTACCGATTGACTCCTCGAAACGATTATTTTTATTACTTTACAAGAAAGTATAAATAACAACATTCCCTGTATAAATATTTAAAACGGCTATTGCCTTTATTAATCGTAATACATATATGAATGAATAGCCAATATGTTAAGAAAATTTTACGTTTTCAGCGAATGAAATAGAGATAATGTAATAAAACAGAGGAACAGAATAAATATAAACATTAGAATGCAAAGAGCAAGCTTGATAAATGAAATAACTAAAAGACTTTAATACATATCTTAAGAAAAAATTTTTACATGTGTTGGTATCTGGATTAACAGCAAATTCTTAAATACATGCTACCTAAACAGAACTTTCAACTTATTTAGATGCGATTGCTTCTTGAATCCATCAGGTCCTTTATGTAAAGATTTGTAAAATTTTTTATAAAAACCCTAAAGTTTTTCTAAATTATACCGTTAATAGGAATATCAGTATATATTACACTTTAGTATTAGGAGAAAAAATGACTGAAATAGGCAAATTTAACGAATTATATCGTATATCAATGAAAACTATTTCCTTTTATGATGTTGACACTGACAAAGACGGAGTTATTTCAAAGGAAGAATACCAAAGTATGCTTGATAAAATCAAAGCCGACTCCGTAGAACTAACAACAAGCACATCATCAAGCGGAACTGCAGATGAAAATGATGTTATCATATATGAGCAAGTCCAAGAAATGGAAGCAGCTCTCGATGAATTAAAAGCACAAATAAGTATTGACTTTTGCGGTTCAAATTCACAATATATTGCAGATATTGCCTTTGATTTAAAAGATTATTTAGCAGAATTTAAAAACACATATTCGGAAGATATATCTACCATGGCATCTGCATTTAAAGAAGCCCTGTCTGGTAAATATGAAGAACTCAAAGCTTTGTACCTAGGTACAGAAACATCACAAGCAACTAACGAAAATAATGACCTGCTGCAATATATCCAAACTCAGGCTTGTATGTTAAATGCTGATGATATTAGTACCAGTATAAATATAAGCTGGAATCCGCAAGCTGAATTATTAAGCGACAATATTATAAAATCTATCAAACAAAATTTGAAAGAAAGAATGGAAAATTACGGACTTTCATTTGATAAAATTGAAACTATTTTCAATAATGTTTATAATTACTCCGTAAATAATCTTCCGGAAAGTGCAAAAATAACATCAGAAAATAATAATTGGCCTTACAACAAAAATAATACTATAGATATTAACGCTTTTGTAGAATTCTTTAATTCTAATATGACAAAAGCGCTTGAAGAAATGAATAAATCTGACAAAGATTTTGATTTACAAAATATTGATATAAGTAATATAAGTGATTTTAATTCAAAATATTTTTCTACATATTACATGAGAAATGGTTTTATTGCACCGGACATACTTGAAAATTTAAAACCGGATATAGAAAAAGAAGCTCAGAAAATGTGCGATTCTAACGGTATTACATTCGATAGCGCAAAATTTAATGAAATTCTTGAAAATGCAAAAACAAGCGACTTTGATAACGTCCAAGAATTTCTGGAAAACTTTAAAACCGAATATACAGCCTGGGTATATGAACAAACTAATACCGCAGAAAACGGAAATAATGACCTGCTGCAATATATCCAAACTCAGGCTTGTATGTTAAATGCTGATGATATTAGTACCAGTATAAATATAAGCTGGAATCCGCAAGCTGAATTATTAAGCGACAATATTATAAAATCTATCAAACAAAATTTGAAAGAAAGAATGGAAAATTACGGACTTTCATTTGATAAAATTGAAACTATTTTCAATAATGTTTATAATTACTCCGTAAATAATCTTCCGGAAAGTGCAAAAATAACATCAGAAAATAATAATTGGCCTTACAACAAAAATAATACTATAGATATTAACGCTTTTGTAGAATTCTTTAATTCTAATATGACAAAAGCGCTTGAAGAAATGAATAAATCTGACAAAGATTTTGATTTACAAAATATTGATATAAGTAATATAAGTGATTTTAATTCAAAATATTTTTCTACATATTACATGAGAAATGGTTTTATTGCACCGGACATACTTGAAAATTTAAAACCGGATATAGAAAAAGAAGCTCAGAAAATGTGCGATTCTAACGGTATTACATTCGATAGCGCAAAATTTAATGAAATTCTTGAAAATGCAAAAACAAGCGACTTTGATAACGTCCAAGAATTTCTGGAAAACTTTAAAACCGAATATACAGCCTGGGTTAACAGTAAAAAAACTGAATAGAAAATAAGGGTGACAAATTGTCACCCTTATTTTTTTACAAATGAAATTATCCGATACAATCAATCCTATATGAAAAGATTTCTTGAATTAATTTCCAGGGATTTGGTATAATAAAATCGGAGAAGATTTGAATGGATGATTTTAAACATTATACAGTAATGCTTAATGAAGCAGTTGAGGCTCTTAATTGCGAAGACGGCAAATTATATGTTGACTGCACTCTGGGAGGCGGAGGCCACAGCGAACTTATATTAAAAAAAATCTCGCCCTCCGGACGCCTGATAGCTTTTGATATCGACCAAGAAGCAATCAATCACGCACGCGAGCGCCTTAAAAACTACCCTAATTTAACAATACTAAAATCATCTTATACAAATATAAAATCTGAACTAAAAAAACTCGGAATAGAAAAAATAACCGGCGGCGTAATTTTAGATTTGGGTGCTTCATACCACCAGTTAACAAAACGGGAAAGAGGGTTTTCGTTTTCTAAAGAAGCACCTTTGGATATGCGTTTTGACATGGAAAGTGATTTTTCCGCCTATGATGTAGTAAATACATATCCGGAACAAGAATTGGTAAGGATATTCAGTGAATATGGAGAAGAAAGATTTTCAAAAAGGATTGCAAAACAGATTGTTGAAACTCGAAGGACTGCAAGCATTAGAACAACGAAAGAATTGGCTGATATCATTATCAGTGCGACTCCTCGGATTAAGTCTAATATACACCCTGCTACAAGAGTGTTTCAGGCTATTAGGATAGAAGTTAACCAAGAGTTAAAAAATGTAAAAATTGTACTTAACGATATATTGGATTTATTGGATATTGATGGTATAATTTCTGTAATAAGTTTTCATTCTTTGGAGGACAGAATTGTTAAACAATTCTTCAAGTATGAGAGCAGCAAGTGCAGATGCAATGAAATAATTTGCAAATGCCCGCCGCCAAGAATAGAGTTAGTTAACAAAAAACCTATTACGGCGAGCGTAAAGGAGATTTTGGAGAATCCGCCGTCACGAAGTGCAAAGTTGAGAATTGCAAAAAAAATATTTTAGGAGAGAGCAAAAGCTTCATACGGCAAGGATTTGGGGAGTAGAGGAGTAACATATTGGTTTCGGCATATAGAGTCAACAACAA
>CALUSF010000031.1 GCA_944323325.1 Candidatus Gastranaerophilales bacterium | reverse complement strand
TAGAAGAAAGATTCTCTCATAACTTGCTGCAGATTTCTTTTTCTGATTAATTTGTTTCCGACTTTTGTATTTTCAATGTCTTCAACGGATTTTTGATAACAAGAAGTTACGAGAGACGTAATATAGCGTGAAACAGTAGTTTCTTTTTGTACTTCATCCGGTGTTACCGTTTCTACTGACTCGAATTCATCAAAGAAGTTGTTAATAGATTTAAGTTCGTTATCAGAAATTTTATCAGTAGTAAATAACATCTTGTACCTCGTATTTCTTATTTATCTCTTATGTATATATAAAGTATTTAAGTTAGAAAAAATTGCCTTTTTTGTCTTGAATTGTTAAGAAATGTAAAATCGAATTTAAAAATTTCCGAAAATCTTAACTATTCTCAATATTTTGAAAGATATTCAGGCAATTTTTTGATAAAAGGAAAGGGATATAAAATGCAAAGAACCGCATTAATATGTAATAAATTTTCCGGAATAAACAGAAGTTCGTCCGTTTATTCTTCGTCAGTTATAACGGCAAGTGATATCCAAAATGTCGAGTTGTTTGCAACGGAGGTGAACTCCGGCGTCGGAATACGAACCGCAAAGGGAAATATTGCCGTATGCAGTTTAATTCCGAATACCGAGAGTGTAATAAATATTTTTGAAAGTATCCAGGGCGGAGAAACATACTTCTTTGTTCATACGGAAAGTTCTGAGGAGGGCAAAATTTATTTGTTCTCCGTAAATGCGGGAACTTTAACGCAAAAGGTTTCCGGCTTGTCCGTTACCGGCTGCTCTTGTGCAACGGATGTTTCTCAGGGCTGGTCGGATTTATGGGTATTTTCAAATTCAGAAGAGATGTTATCCATAGAAATCGGGCATTATAACGAAGAAGCCGTGCTTGATGAAGTTCGGATGATGACATTGAAAGATGCTGAAAACCGAGATGTAAAGGGGCTTGGAATGGTTGTATTTGCAGGGCGCCTGTGGGTGTTTAACGGTCAGGTTTTATGGTACTCTCAGCAGGAAAATATTTATGACTTTTCGACTTCTGACGCTGAATTGGCGACATCTGCAGGGTATATTGAATTTGTGAAAAATATAACCGCAATATATCCGTATTTGGGTACTCTTGCTGTCTTTCATTCAAATTCTTCCTGTCTGGTTGCTCTGGACGAGGGCGGTACGTACTTTTACAAAACTATGGATTCTCCGGGCGGATGTGCTTCGTATAATGCGTTAGTGTTTCACGGAACCGAGTTATATTTTTATGACGATACCAAAAAGGGGGTATTCTCTTTTAAGCAGGTTGTTAACGGCAACAAGACACTGGGGAAAAATATTGCAATTGATATTCAGGAAGAACTTTTCGGAATTCCGGCTTCACAAATACAAAATATTAAAACGCTCTCTGTTGTAACATCTGACAGAAACGAAGTCTGGTTTTTGCTTCCGGATGAGGATGAAAACTATTCGACAATTGTAATCTATGATTATCTCAGAGAGTCCTGGGTTAAGAGAAAATCCCAAAAAATTAATTGTTTCGCAACAATAGGCGGAGTTTTGTATTCTGCCGGCAAAAAAATTTATGAAGAGTACAATTCTACCTCTTTTGACGGAGAGTTTATAGAGTCATTTTACAGATGTACTCCTCTGAATCTCGGGTATGAAAACTCCTACAAAATACTTTCTTATCCTCCGAAAGTAACGTTGGATATGTATTATACAAACAGTTTTTATATTGAATATACCAAAAATTATGATGCTTCAACATCAAAAACCCGTTATGTAAAGGCAAAAACGTTAAAAAATTCACTGTATTTTGATATCGGATATTGGGATAAGGGATATTTCCCGATAAAAGATATAAATGCCGTGAAAAAACTGCCGGCTTCGTTTTTTAAAACTTTGCAAATGACGTTTTTAACCAAAAATGACGGAGATGATTTTTGTATACGCAATATAGAATTCGGCAAAATTAAGACAAAAACGGTTTAACCAGAAAGGATTTAAAAATGGGTAAAAAATCACAATCTACAACTACTACGTACGGGAACACCACAACAAAAAATCCGTATGCAACAGCCACAACAAACAATTCCGGAACAACAACGAGCTTTAATTCCGGTACTGCACTGGATTCGGTGTATAATTTTGTTAATAATAATATAAACTCTCTGCTCGATGAATATTTGAATCCGAATTTGAATTCAACCACAAATCAGGCAAAGCTTAACGCTTATACGAATACGCTTGCAAATGAGACAAGAAAAAATCTTGAGAATAATATCATAAATCCGTTGTCAAACAGGAATATGGTTCGTTCTTCTCAGGCAACCGATTTGTATAAAAACTTGTCGGATTCCACAACGGATTCAGTGTCTTCATTTGTTAATGAACTTTTGGCGGAATCACAAAATAATACGGCAGAAATGCTGAATAATCTGCTTTATGCGTATATGCAGGGATACAATATTATATCTGATATGCAAAATCAATCATTAAAGACAAGTGCAGGAAATGCGACAACAAACTCGTCTTCTTCGGGCGGGTTGTCAAATACAACTTCTCAGTTTGCAAATGCTCTTGGAAATATTGCAAAACTTTTTGCATCATAGCCGGAGGGTAAATATGAACAGGGATTTTTTACACAAATACGCGCCGTTATTAATTATATGTATTGCTGTTATCTTTCAGTATAACCTTTTTGTAACTCCGGAGAAATTGGAGCATACTCACAGGGAAATACTTGCGGAGGTCGCGCAGGTTTATATTACTAAAGCGGAATTCGGGAATATGAAAGAACAGATTACGGATATTAATAAAAAGCTCGATAAGATTTATGACACATTAATAAGCGAAAGGGGTTCAGATGGCATTAACTGAAATTGAATACGGTTCACTTGCTTCGTCCGAGATAATGAATAACAATTTTGAATTTTTGGACAATAAGATTACAAGTGTTTCGGAAAGTATTGTTACCAATATGGCAAGCGTAAATTCAAACATAGCTAGTATAAACAGTTCTATTTCGTCTTTAAACGGCGATTTGAGTTCTTCCATAGAAGAGCTTGACACTGCTTTGGAAGAAGCACAGCAAGTTTTTACGGACAGCGGGATTTATATTACAACCTATATTAACGGGACGTCTTGGTACAGGGAATATTTTTCCGATTCCGAAAAGACACAGAGAGTCTGGCTTGAACAGGGCGGTGTAATATCGACTTCAAATGATACGAACTATACTGTAAATTTTCTAAAAACTTTTTCTGATACCAATTATTGTATTTTCAAAAATATGGGAAGAGGCGGCACCGGCGGTGTTGCCGAAAGATGGATGGGATTTTGGAGTTTGACGACAAGTACCGCGGTGACCGGTTCATTGGGCGGCTTTACACAAAGATGGTACGCTTGCGGAGTTTAAAAGAAAGGAGAAATTTATGTCATACAAATTAGAAAAACCTTATACACAAAGCCAAAGAGTAGATTTTATTGTTGACTATAACCATCAACAAGGTTTAGAAATAGTAGAAACAGATAATGCTTTATACGCATTGCTTGCAAATGAAAAAATGGAAAACGGAGTTCCGGTCGTAAATCCGAATTACGAGGCGGAACTTGCGCAGCAGAGGCAGGCAGATTTTGAAAAAGCATTTTTTGAAACATCATTGGGCTGGATAAGAAGAAAAGTAACAATGCGGGACGGCTCAAGGAGAGATTTTCTTTCTGATTTGCTTTTACAAATAAAAGCCGGGCTTGAATTGGGACAGACGGTAGAGATTATAACATATTCTCTGCCTGATTTTACTCAAGAGCTTACACCTGCGTATATTTTGACATTGCAAACAAAGAAAAACGCAACAACGGAATTTATTCAGGAATGTTTGACACAGACTGTAACAGATTTTTGCGGAGGTTAGTATGGCGAATATAGGCACAAATTCTAAACAAAATATTGTAAGAGTCACAAGCGACACAACAAGCTATTATTCAAATTTATCAAAACAATGGGCTGTCTCCGACGGGCTTGTTGAGAATGAAGATTATTCCGCAAAATATTATGCGGCAAAATCCGCGCAACAGGTCAACTCGGCCAGGGATTGGGCAACAAAGACGAATGGCACGGTAGATGATACGGAATATTCTGCAAAATACTACGCCCAGCAATCAGCCTCGGAAGCCGAAACTGCAAAAGACTGGGCAATTAAAACAACCGGAACGGTGGATAACACGGAGTATTCCGCAAAATATTACGCTCAACAGGCGGCTTCGGAAGTTGAGACGGCCAAAGATTGGGCTATAAAGACATCCGGAACTGTAGACGGCGAAGAATATTCGGCTAAATATTATGCGCAGCAGACGGTTAGTATTGCTGATTCAAAAGCCGATGTTGATTTTTCGAACATTACCGATGCCGCTAAAGCCGTAATTCTTGCAAATTCTGGCTCTTCATCCGGCGGCGGAGGCGGCACTTGGGGTAGTATAACCGGAACCCTTGCCGATCAAACGGATCTAAATACGGCATTAGCGGAAAAGGCGGCTGCAGATTTTTCGAACTGTACAAAACCTTATATCATTGAGGCTGATACGCATTCATCCGGTTTTATATATCGCGGATGGTCTGACGGGTGGCTTGAACAGTATGGTAGTATGACCGTGCTTGAAAACACAAGCGGAACGGTCGTATTGCCCGTACCCTACAAAGCTCCTAACTATATGTGTTTTTTAGGTTTTTATACTGACTCTACCGCGTATGATACCTTAAGTATCGGTGTATGGGTGTCCAGTAAAACTAAATTAAATTTCAGATGGGTTAATGATGGACCGGATGGTGTGCTTTCTTGGTATACCGCCGGTTATACGATTTATTTATAAGGAAGGGAATCAGATATGAGTTTAGTGATTGATGATAAAGGGACAATCTCACTATATCAGGGAGATAGCGGCGATATTGTTATATCCGGCTTGGACATAAATCGGAATTATACTGTTTATTTTGCGGTTCAGGATAAAAAAAGAAATTTAATCGGAAACGAACTTCAGGTTACGTCCAATAAAGCCGATTCCGTGATTTTCTTTTTAACGCCGGATTTTACCGATTTATTGAAGGTTCCGTCCGGTAAGGCTTATGAAATTTATACTTACGGAATTAAAGTCTGCGAAGAAGATGCAGATACGGAAGATACATTGTTTGTAGCGGACGGAAACTATGGTGACGAAAATGTAATAATTGTTTATCCGCGAAAAGTTATCGGAGGTTAGTTTATGTATGAGTGGTATTCAAATGATAAAGCGGGAATTTTCTTCGACGAAATTCCGCATGTCTGTATAAGATATTCACTACCCTCTATGACGAAGGAAGAGAAAAAATCTATAAAAAAATATCCGTTTATAAACAAAAAAAACGTAAAAGTGCGATTAGCCGACTATAAAAAATCAAAAACATACAATTTTGAAATCCCGAAGGGGTATTGTTACGACGGGGCTTCAATTCCAAGAATGTTTTGGAGAATTATAGGGCCAAATACGGACAATAGTTTTTTAATACCTGCTCTGGTGCATGACGTGTTATGTGAGAATCACGGTTATATTGACTATGACAGGCATTTTTCTTCCGAAGTTTTTAATGCGCTTTTGGAGGCGAGTTCCGTATGCGCGTTTAAACGGTTTTGGATGAAACAAACAGTGGATTTTTATCAGCGTTTTTGTTCCTGGGGGGATAAAAATGGTTAGATATAAATTGCTTGATAAACAGCGCGAGTTTATTGAAATTCCACATTCAAACTCCCTTGACGTAGCTATATATCAAGGCGGTTACGGAAGCGGAAAGACCTGGTGCGGCGCTCTTTTAGGGATACTTCTTGCAAAGAAGTATCCCGGCTGCAAGGGGCTTGTAGGTGCAAAAGAGTACGAACTCGTCAGAAAAACCACATTGGTGACTTATTTGGATCATCTGGAAAATTTCGGATATATTCCGGATAAGGATTATATGTATAACAAGGTTGATAAGGTAATTAAATTTTCAAACGGTTCAGAGATTCTGTTTTCTTCCCTTGAAGATCCGGAAAAGTTTAAATCGCTAAACCTTCATTGGGCTGAAATAGAAGAAGCATCCCAAATTACGGATTCATCTTTTAAACAGCTTATAGGCCGTTTAAGAAATACTTACCGCGGGAAAAACTGGGTTGATTTCAGATATCGCTTATTCGGGCATACCAATCCGCAGGGTGACAAAGGGTGGATATGGAAACGGTTTGTTGAACATCCTAAAGAGAATTACCGATTAATAATTGCACCGACGACAAATAATATATATCTTCCGCCCCATTTTATCCAATCAATGAAGGACAGTTTTGACGAAGAGTATTACAGGATTAATGTACTCGGAGAATTTGGGGATTACGCATCGGGGCTTGTTGTTAAGGGGTTTGATGAAGGAAATAAACTTTTCCTCAAGTATAACCGCGATTTACCGCTGCATATAACCTGTGATTTTAACGTTGATCCGATGTGCTGGGCTCTTGCGCATAAAGATGATGAGAATGTATACTTTTTTGACGAGATAGTTATTGAAAACACTTCTACGCAGCAGTGTATAGATGAATTTTTAAGGCGTTATCCCAAGCATAAAGCGGAAATAATAATAAACGGAGATGCTTCCGGTGATAACCGAAGTACTCAAAGTGAGTATACAAATTATGCGATTATAAAAAATGCGTTAAAAAATCACGGTTACGTTGATGTCAAATTTAAACTCAGAGATTACAATCCACCTGTTTTAAGCCGTATTTCGGCATTTAATGCGCGTGTGAAAAATTCTGAGGGGAAAAGACATCTTTTTGTTGATCCCAGAAGGTGCAAATGGATTATGTACAATATTTATAACCTTTCGTTCAAAGAGGGTACAAGTATTGTAAATGTTCCGACCCATAATCAAATAAAATCAAACAGGGAGTTTAAATTTCTGGAACACCCTTTTGATGCCGTAAGTTATCTTGTAGAATATTACTGGCGGCTTAGGGCTTAGGAGATTTTTTATAATGGGGTGAGAAGTGGTTTTTCAGGTTTCTACCGGTAAACAAATTATACTCTGTCGTTTGTTTACCCCTCCGCCCTCTCCCCACTTTCTTGTGTCGATAAGAAAACGGGGATTTTGTCGGGCAAGTATGTCCAACCGCCTATCATCTTTGTTTTTGAAAACTAATTCAGGCCGAAATACATTTTGTTTAATTCTGAGAGTGTCATCGCTCCGAGTCTGGATTCTTCCATCCGTGAACGCTCCGTATCTTGAACACTTTCAAGCGGCTGTACCTGAAGCGACTGTTTTTGTTCTTCTTCCTGTTTTGTTTGGATTTTTTGGATTAATTCCGTTTTTGTCTGTTCAAGTTTACTTTTGTCGACAGACTTATTTCCGCTGGGTGTGATTCCAAGCTGCATAAGTTCTTGGAGTATCTTCAGATACTCAGGGTCACTGTATGAATTAATTGCGCTTATTGCAGCTACCATTTCTGCCGAAAACTCCTTTTGTAAAATTTTGTAACGAGCCTATATATGTTTTAATTCCACTATTTAGATGATTTATAACTATCATACATAAATATCTTTACAAAAATTAATATATAATATAGAATGTATAAAGTGATGTTAATATTTTGTTACAAACCGGCAACAAAATTTGTTTTGGTTTTTTATTTAAAATATAATGTTGAGTGTGTAACAAAGTTATAACCCAATAATTGAATAAAAAAACAGTGAAATTAGGAATACTGAAATTATGAAGAAACAAATAGGCTATTTGCTTTTAGCATTATGTATCTTGTCGGTTAACAAAGTTTTTGCTGATCCATTGGGAACTGTTCTTCCTGCGCAGGTTCAGGCGGAAATGGGCGGATATAACCCGGGTGCTTTTAATACAACAGAGATGCAGAATATTAACCGTTTTCAGATTGATAAAAGTTATATTCAATCTTTTGATGAAGTAACAAAAGATGAACAGATTTATGATGCTTCAATTGAAGAAAATCAAGCAAGGGAGGGTGTTTTATATAATCCTCACTTTCTTTTACAGAAAATAAATTTTGAAGGTAATACTAAAATTCCTACTGAAGAACTTGAAAAATTAGGATTAGAAGTTTTAGGTGAAGATATTTTCTTTGATGAACTTCTTGAGGTTTGTCAAAAAGTAACAAATTATTATCGTTCAAAAGGGTATTTAACATCTTACGCTACCGTTCCTCCGCAGAGAATTGTTGATGGGGTTGCTACAATCAAGATTGTAGAAAGTAAAGTCGGCGAGCTTAATATTGAGGGCGAGAAGTGGACTCGTGAGTGGTATTTAAGACATATTATCATGGGTAAAGCAGGGCTCAGAGAAGGCGACGTATTTAACGCTAAAAATCTTCAAAGAGCTATGAAAGAAATCAACAGAGAAGATTACGTGCAGGTTCAAACAGAAGTTGAGCGTCAGGCAGAGGGGGACGAAAATACCGCTATTACGCTTAATGTACGTGACAGATTCCCTGTTAACTTGAACTTCGCTTATGACGATTACGGTCGTTCTTATACCGGCGCTCAAAGAGTTTCATTCCTTGTAGGTATGGATAACTTGACAGGTTTAGGAGATAAGATATACGGCGGTACTATTTTGTCTTCCGGGGCAACAGGATGGATGGCAGGATATTCTTTGCCGATATCATCATACGGAACACGGTTGTCATTTGATTTTACAGATTCTCATGTAAGATTGGGCGGACCTTATAAGCCGTTGAACGTAAAAGGTAACGCACAGAGTTATTTCTTCAAATTAACGCAGCCGTTAATTCAAACTGCAAAGTCAGATTTGATTTTCTACACCGGCTATGATTATGTAAATGCAAATACCTCTGCTAATATAACGGGTAATCCTTTGAGATTATCTACATACAACTTGAATGTATGGCGTTCCGGTTTGTATGGTATGACTGATGACAATTACGGACGTTGGATAGGAAATCTTGGTGTTGACTTTGGTATGGGCGGTGACGGTCACGGAGCAATACAAGATACGACATTCTTTAAAGTTACGGCCGGTGCGACTCGTGTACAAAGATTATTCGCAAGAAGTATGGGTATTGTAAGAGTTAACGGTCAGTATTCACCGAACCAGTTGTTTGCGGCAGAACAAATGCAGATGGGCGGACCTTACACATTAAGAGGTTATCAGCCTGCCGAATTAATCGGTGACTATGGTGTAACCGGTACTGTTGAATATAGATTCCCGATTCCGTTTATGAACAGATTATGGCCGAAAGTTGATGAACGTATAAGACTTGCAGTGTTCTATGATTGGGGCTGGCTGGGTGAAAACGGTAATGTTTACAACTATCCTGAATCATTCCTGCATTCGGTTGGTTTTGGGACATACATTAACTTTACTGATTGGCTGACTGCGCAAATCGGTGTAGGCTTCCCGCTCGGACGTTCTTATGATGAGAATACGGCAAGATTCTACTTCAGTGTTAACTCAGACTTAGACAGATTAATACCGTTGAGGAATCCTGAAAAATTATAATTTATAAAAAAGCTCCCTAAGCGGAGCTTTTTTTATGCTGTAAATTCCGTTCTAAAAGCTTTACACATTGACATGCACTGTTTTTTAGTGTAATTTAGAGTAATAAAGAGGCTTTGCGGGAAGGGATTTATGTACATAAAGCAGCTCGAAGTTGATAACTTTAAGTCGTTTGCAAATAAAGTCGAAATACCGATGCTTAAAGGTTTTACAACTATTTCCGGTCCTAACGGTTCCGGAAAAAGTAATATTATCGACAGTATTTTGTTTGCTCTCGGGCTTTCGACAAGCAGAACTCTGAGAGCCGAAAAGCTTTTTCATTTGATATCAACCTACAATAAACGAAACGAAGCTTATGTAAAAGTGACATTCGGTGAAACCGAAGAGGGAGATTTTTCTGTTGCAAGACGTATAAGAAAGTCGTCGCAGGGGTTTAACAGTATTTATTATCTGGACGATAAGATTGCAACTCTTTCCGATATTCATGCAAAGCTTGAAAAGTATAATATTACGCCTAATAGCTATAACGTTATGATGCAAGGCGACGTTATGAGTATTACAAACTGTACTCCCGGAGAAAGACGCAAGATTATTGATGAAATTGCGGGTGTTGCAGATTTTGACAGAAGAATAGAACAGGCAACCGGCGAGCTTGAGACTGTAGAAAAAAGAGTGATTAACTCAACCTTGATTTTGAATGAAGTTAATGCAAGGCTTGAACAGTTAAAAGAAGAAAAGGAAGTTGCGCTAAAGTATCAAAAACTAAAAGATGAAAAAACAGGGCTGGAAAGCCAGATTAATACCGTAAAGTTCTTTGATTTAAGAAGGAATCTTGAAAAGGCGCATGAAAATATTCTGGAATTTACCAAGCGCAAAAAAGAAGAAGAAATTAAATCCAAGGATTTGGATGAGCGCCTTAAACTTATAAAAGAAAAGTATGATGAAATCTCTAAGACGATTACCGAAAAAGGTGAAGGACACCAGCTTGAATTAAAGCAGAAGGCGGAAGAAATAAAAGGGGCTGTTTCAAGGAAGAATTCTTCCATCGTTTTTGCGGATAAACAGATTCAGGACAATTTGAAAACCGTTGAAAATACAAAAAACGGTATAGAGCTTCAACAAGAAAAAGTAAAGGATGCGGAGTTAAAAATTACTCTTAAGCAAGATGAGATTAAGGGTATTGAAAAAAATATCGAGGAACAGAAAGATATTCTTCATAAAATTTTAGAGGATATGTCCGGTCTTAACGAGACTGCGGAAAAACATATAGAACGCCGGAACAGTTTGCGAAAAGAGCTTGAGGAATATCAAGACAAGGAAACTAAACTTATTCAAAAGCAGGCCCCGCTTGAATCTGACTTATTATCAAAGAAAAAGGCGCTGGAGGAAGCTAAGCTAAAACTGGAAGAATTAGAGAATTTTAAAGCCGGATTTTCGGAGAATAAGGCTACAAAAGAGCTTCTAATTGAACAATTAGGTAAAGAACTTGACGATTTCAAAATAATCCTTAAAAATACATTGTATGATTTGGACAAAACTAAAAACGAAATCACAGACATGGACTATGACCTTCAAGCGGCACGTAAGAAAATATACATGCTTGAAGGCGCTAAGCAGGCAAGCGAAGAAGCTAACCTCGGACGTGCGGTTGATACAGTTGTAAACGCAAATATTCAGGGTGTTCACGCACCGTTAATGAAATTGGGAAGCGTGGATGAAGAATACTCGGTTGCAATGGAAATCGCGGTCGGCGGAAGAATGGCGCATATAGTTGTTGACGATGAACATGTAGCGTCGACTTGTATTGAGCTTTTAAAATCCGCAAATGCCGGCAGAGCTACATTTGTGCCTCTTAATAAAATTGTTAAATGCCCGAGAAGCTTAAATCTGCCTAAAGAAAAGGGCGTAATTGATTTTGCGATTAATCTTATAGATTTTGATGACGAGTATTTGAACGCATTTTATTACGCGGTCGGTGAAACTCTCGTTGTTGAGGACAGAAATGTTGCAAATAAATTAATCGGCAAATACAGAATGGTAACTCTGTCGGGGGATTTATTCGAAAAATCGGGTTCAATAACCGGCGGTACGATTAGAAAAACCGGTTTGAAATTTTCCCAGAATTCCGATAGCGAGCTTGATACGTATAGAGCGCGCCTGAAAGATATGGAAACAAAGTATGCGGCTTTGGTTTCAAAACGTTCTAATTTAGAAACAAAAATGGAAGATATAAGGAGCAAATATTCGGCTTCAACTACGGAATTTAATAAGGCAAAATTAGAATTAAATAATCTGGAAGAAAGTTTTAAGAATAATCAAAATAATATAGATGAGAAATTGAACTTTATAAAAACGTCGGAACCTGAAATTGCAGCATTAGAGAAAGGCCTTGATAAACTGGAAGAAGAACATGTTCAGATTGCGGAAAAAATGACTGATATTCAAACGGCAATTTCCGAGGTCGAAAAACTTATGAATGATGCGGATTTAAAAGACCTGAAAGAAAAAACTGCCGGAGTCGAGGCTGAAATTAAAAGATATGAGAAAAATATGGCAGATGCTAATAATGAAATTGAAGGTTTGTATCAGAGAATAGATTTTATTAAAACAACAATTAATACGCATCACGATACAATAGAACGTTCACTTGCCGCAAATAAAGAATTGGAACTGGATAAAGCTAAGTTTACCGAAGAGATTAAAGGGCTTAACGAACAGCTTGAAGTTCTTGAAATACAGATTAAAGAAATTACCGAAAAGCTCGGAGAACTTTTAAAACAGCGGGATGATATTAATAACGATTTGGTAAATATTGAAACGCAGAGAAATTTGAAAGCTGCCGATATAGAAAAAATTGCCGAGCAGATTGAATCATTTAAAGCAAGAAGGCGCGAATTGGAACCGCAGCTTGAAGAAACAAAGAATATTTTGGCTGAAGCCGGGGTTAATGTTAACTCTCTGGAGCCTGTTGAAATGTCGATAGAAGAGATTACTTCCCGTATTCAGCGCCTGCAGAAAAGAATGGATGAAATGGGCGCCGTTAATATGAAAGCGCTCGAGGATTACGAAAACGTACTTGCGCGCCAGCAAGAGTTGAATACCCAAATAGAGACTCTTTCAAGTGAGAGAGAACAGATTCTTGAACGTATGAAAGGGTACGAAGATTTGAAGAAAGAAACATTCCTTAAAACATACAATGTAATTAATGAAAATTTTAAAGATATTTTTCATAAACTTTCTGACGGTGAAGGAACGCTTATATTGGAAAATGAGGAAAAGCCGTTTGAAGGAGGTTTGGATATAGAGGCGCAGCCGCGTGATAAAAAGAAACAGCGTCTTGCCGGTATGTCCGGAGGAGAAAAAGCACTTACGGCGCTTTCGTTTGTATTTGCGATTCAGAAGTATATGCCCGCACCTTTTTATGCATTTGATGAAGTTGATGCGAGTTTGGACGGTATTAACGTGGAAAAACTTGCGCATATTGTTCAATCTCAATCAGAAACAACGCAGTTTATTGTTGTAAGCCACAGAAAACCAATGATTGAATCGGCAAACAGAACAATTGGTGTAACCCAAAAAGAAAAAGGGATATCAAAAGTTACCGGTGTAAAACTCAGGGATTAAAAATTCGGTATAAAAAATTTAGTTATGGAAAGTTTGATACAAATACAAAATTTAATATACGAAATTCGAGGTTATAAAGTAATGCTTGACAGTGACCTTGCAGGATTATATGAAATACCGACATATAGGTTAAATGAAGCTGTCAAACGTAATATAAAGAGATTTCCGGCAAATTTCATGTTTCAGTTAAAGAAAGAAGAATATGAAGTTTTGATATCGCAATTTGCGATATCAAAAAATAAAAGGGGCGGACGGCGGACAATGCCTTATGTTTTCACAGAACAAGGTGTTGCCATGTTATCAAGCGTTTTAAATAGTGAAAGGGCTATTCAAATAAATATTCAGATAATGAATACCTTTGTCCAAATGCGCCATTGGGCACTTGAAAACAAAGAAATTGCACAGCGTTTGACCGAATTGGAGCATTATTTTATAGACCATTGCAAAAGTAATAAAGAAGATATGGAAGAGATTTTTCGGGCGATAGATTTACTAATGGACAGAACAAAACCGGCTAAGGTAGGTTTCATAAGAACAGAGGATTAAAAGATTCGGAATATAAATTAAAATACAGTTATGGCAGTAAATAATATAGATAGTATGAATAGTTTTGATAATACGGCTTTGGATACTAAACAGCAGGAGTATGTTCAGGAAGCCGAAGTTGATGGTATTGAAATCCTTGTTAATCTTGCAAAACACGGGAAGATTGATCCGTGGAATATTAATATCGTTGATGTTACCGATAAATATTTAACTCATCTTTTTCAATCTAAGGCGCAGAATCTGAGACTTACGGGGCGTGCTCTTTTATTTGCCGCAATACTTTTGAAATTAAAATCAAATGTTCTGGAAGGTATTGATATATTGGACTTTGAGCCGCAGCATCAGGAAGATTTTAATTATGATGACGATGCGCCGCTTGAGTATGAAGAAGAATATATTCCGACGAATAATATAATCTCGATTGATGAAGTTTTACAAAGAAGAACGAGTGTAAGGCTTAATCATAACAGGGTAGTTACATTGCGCGATTTAATCAGGCAGTTGGAATTTTATGAAATGCTTGATAAAAAACAATCTTTGAAAAATGCTCATGAAAGGGCAAAACGCAGGGTACAGAATTACGCCCGCCTGTCGCCGGATGATATAATTAATCTTGCGCATGATGAATATATTGAAAACGGTGTGCAAAGATTGAAGGCAAATTTGGAAGAAATTCTAAACCGGCAGGACAAAATAGAGTTGAACGAACTTACACTGCTTGGAATGGATAAAATAAGCGCGTATATTTCGCTTTTGTTTTTAACCGCAGAAAGTGACTATGATTTGGTTCAGGATGAGTTTTATTCGGATTTGTACGTTGTAAAACGCGAACATTCAGAGATTTCATCTAATGATGAAATAAACGAATTTGACAACAGTATTGAGAACGTAAAAAGTGTTATAAAGGAAGATAAGGTGATTGCCTGATGGAACAGTTAAAATCAAGGATAGAGGCTGTTCTGTTTGTAACGGCAAAAGTACTTCAAATCAAAGATATCGCGGAAATTTTGGAAGAAGATCCCGAAAAAATTGAAGAGGCGCTTCTGGAACTTATTATGGACTACGCTTCGCGTGAGGGCGCACTTGAAATAGACGATGAAAACGGGTATATTTTACAGGTCAAACAGGAACATCTTGATATTGTTGAGAAGCTTTGTCCGGTTGAATTAAAACCGCCGGTTTTAAAGACTTTGACCGTGATTGCATTAAAAGAGCCCATTCGTCAATCTTATTTGAAAGAGCTGCGTGGTTCTAACGCTTACGAACATGTTCAGGAACTTTTGGAAAAAGGCCTGATTTCGCGCCATAAAGATAAAAACGGCAGATCGTATAATATAAAAACAACTCCCAAATTCGCGGAATATTTTAAGCTGAAGGGGGATGTTAGGGCTCTGGTTAAGACGCTTAATATAGATAAAGGTGTTAAGGACGACGAATAAAATTAAAACCGTTCATCTTTCAAGATTTTTTTGTCATCCGGAACAGCTTGTACAACTGCCCAAAATAAATTTATAAACAAATGACGTATACTACCCTATATTTATATTTGCGTAATATTATATGAAGTCAGGACATAAAAATGCCCCCTCACCCGAATTTCTAAGCTTCGCTATCGTTCAACTTGAAATTCTGCCCTCTCCCACAGGGGGCGAGGGATGTGTCGAGTACAGCTTACCCGCCTCTTGTGGGAGCGGATTTGCGGACGGACGGGGGTAAATATGACCCGTCCGGATAGCGAGAATATTGAGCGAACTTGAACCGAAGGTTCAATTGCGAAACTATTCGAGCGTGGAGCAAATACAAGACAGAGTCGAAATCTTTGATTTCGGAGAGGGGTCTTTTATAGTCGTAGGTTGGGCAATATCCAACAGAACCGGACATACTGAAACTCTGCCCGGATTAAACCTAAGCAGAGTTTTAGTTTTATATTTAACTGTTTATTGGTAAATAACTTTAAGGTTGTTATCCATTACGGAACCAGCGCACCCGTAGCCTGTACCGACTTCGTCCGCATTACATTTATACGTGTCTTCGCCGGATTCGTAGTCGGAACTGCCGCCTTTAAGCCAATCGAAAGTCTGGCTTCCGACCGGTACTACCTTGCCGCCTCTGTCGATTGCAAATACAAATATATCTTTTCCGTATGAGTTCGGGCCGGTCTTAGCCCCGTTAATATCCACAAGCATTTCATAATATGCACCCCTGAAGGAGCCTTTTGCATTATATGATACTGAGTCTGCCGAGCCGGAAGCCTCGCCGCCTTCTATTTGCATAACATTATCACTGCCGGGAATAAAATGTCCCACTCCGAAAGCATCTCTTACCCCCTGTCTTTTGGTTAAAAGAAGGGTGATTGAATCGGAAAAGTTAAAAACCTGAGAGTAACTTTTCATTCCGGCTTCCGAACCGTCATAATTAGTGATTGCCGGTACAAAAGTATCATCTTCCACAGCACCGCGTATTGAACTTCCGCTTATATATTGTGTTAAAATTTCTGGATACGGGCCGGTGCCATTTGCAGTGTGATTAATGGCAACGAGATTTGGGGTTATATCATTATCAAGTTTATATAAATCATTTATACCTTGCTCGTGCATCAACTGCTCATTTGCAACTTCTACGGTAGATTTGACTTTTGCTAAAGTGGGGCCAACTTGGGCATTGGCGGTATTTTTAACTAATGCGGGCGCCGTCAGTGCCGCGACAACACCGATTATGCCTAGGGTAATTAAGACTTCCGCTAAAGTAAATCCTTGTTTATTTTTCATATTAGGTTCTCCTGTTGCTTGGGGGTATATAAAAATATATAAATACGCTATAATAACATTATATAAGATTTGTTTGGGTTTGTAAATACAATGGTATTGATTTTAGATTCTTTTTTATTTGTTTCCGCACTTTTTCTCTTGTGATAATATAAAGAAAAAGGAGAGTCGATATGTTAACAAAAAATTCATCACTTAAAACAACTTTTACGGGAGTAGATTTTTCTAAATATTCTTCCAAAGTGTCAGAGATTGTAAAAGAATTTTCATCACGCGCAAATCAGCCGGGAAAATTCTTGAACTGGGTAAATTTACCTCAAGAGCAAATCAAACGACTTGACAGTATTTACAATTTGGTATCCGAATTAAAATCTCAAACGGGAGCGGAAAAACTCTGTGTAATGGGTATCGGCGGTTCAAAACATACTGTTGAACATATGCTTGGAATCAACGGACTTAATATTAACGGAGATAAAATTTATTTTTATTCGGATGTTGATTCAATCAGTCTTGCAAGATTTCTTTCAAGATTAAATAATGATGTATTGTCTTCAAATTATTTAATTGCTTCCAAATCCGGTTCTACATTTGAAACAAAAGACGGATTTTTAAGAATACAAAAAATGCTTGAAGAAGCATATTTGGCAAAAGGTCAGTCTGAAGTGGAAGCCAAAAAATCTGCAAGCAGACATTTTATTGCGGTAACAGATAAAAATGCCGAGAAAAGTGAGTTAAGAAGAACTTCCGACTCTGACGGATGGTTAGGTGATTTGTATATCCACGATGATGTCGGCGGAAGATTTTCAGCATTTGATGATCATGCATTATTTACACTTGCTTATGCAGGGATGGGAAAAGAAGATATGAAAATTATGCTTGAATCGGCACAAGAAATTTCATCTCTTTCACTTTCCGATGATTTGGAAATAAATGACGCGCTAAAAGAAGGTATATTCTGGGCGGATGCTAAACTTAACGGTATAGAAGCTTCAGTTCATCAATATATGGGTTCAATGTTTGAAAATACGGTTTACTGGCATGCACAGATGCAGAATGAATCAGTTAAAGATACGCTTAAACAAATTGCGAAAGTCCCTGATGCAATGCACCACTCTGCAGAAGCACATTTTAATCCCGCAAATAAATTTGTATTTGCACTTACGGTTCCTGTAGATAAGGGAGTTTGCTCAGAAAACGCGGAAGCATATATTGGTGCTCTTACTAAGTCCTATGAATCTACTGGCGCATTCTTTAAAGAGTATGTTGAAACTTCAAAGCTGGGGCTTACGCCGGAAGCTGCCGGTGCATTGACTCAATTAAGAGCTTATGCAACTGTTTATCAGGAAATAGTTGAAGCAATAATGCAGAACCGTACACTTCCTGAAGTGTTAGACAGTGTGTTGCAGCCTCATGTTGAGTTTTATAAGAAAAACCTTAAAGGCGGAGTAGTTATACCCGGAAGAATTTCTTAATTTAAGGTTTTTGTAACAAAGATGAATGTAAACCGTGTTTCAATATTGAGACACGGTTTACGTGACTTAAGAGCTTTAATCCGTGGTATAATTGGTTCTATGAGAAAGATTTTTTTATCTTTTTTAGATTTAATATACAGAAAAAAATGTTATTTTTGCTCATCTTCTAAATATTCTCTTAAAATGTGTCCGAAATGCTATGATGAGCTTTCATATTCGGATGTCCGCCCTAATCGCTTAATTATGGGTGTCAATATTTATTCCTGCGGTGTGTATGAAAAAAATCTTCAAAAACTTATAAGGGGTGTAAAGTATCATAAGCAAAAAGAGCTTGCGTATTATCTTGCAAAATTTATGTATGAATATTGGCTGAAAATCGGAGTAAATAAGATTTTTCAGGTTGTTCCCGTACCTTTGCATCCCAACCGGATTAAAAAACGCAAATACAATCACATGGAACTTGTTGCGGATGAGTTTTGCAAACTTTCAGGCAATGTTTTAAACAAAGATTTGGTAAAAAGGGTAAAAGATACAAAACCGCAATATAAGCTTTCACGCGTCCGGAGGATGGATAATCTTGCCGGAGCTTTTGAAGTTGATAAGGATAAAGATTTAAAAATGCCGGTACTTATAATTGATGATATATGCACAACGGGCGCGACCTTTGAAGAAATGATAAGCGTTTTAAAGTTAAACGGAATTAGTGAGATTGTATGTATGGCATCTTCATCTCCGATATGTTAAAATAAGAATACAAACAAGGAGAGCTATGTTTAATAAACCGGCTAAAACAAATATGGAAAAGGAAATTGCCGAACAGGCGAAAATAATTCCGTACATTTTAATGAAATATATTAATCCGCAAACCGGTGAAATCAAAATAGATTTGCCCCAAAATATAACAAAAATTGTACTGGTTGCAAGCGGTTCTTCTTATCATTGCGCGAGATTTGCCGTAGATTTGTTGGAAAAAATTTCCAAAATTGAATCAAGAGCTATTTACTCAAGCGAATTTCTTTTGAAAAACGTAATTCCTCACGATAATAATACGCTCTATATTTTTATAACCCAATCAGGTGAAACGAGTGATACTTTAAAATCGGCAGAAAAAGTCAAATTGCTTTCTTCTCTTCCGACATTATGTATAACAAATAATGAAGAATCGGCAATCTGGAAGATGTGCGATTATAAAGTCGCATGTTATGCCGGTCTGGAGCATGGAATTGCCGCAACAAAGTCTTTTACTTCGCAAATGCTCTGTTTGATACTTATTTCGCTTAAGCTTGTTGAAAATATTCATAATGATGACACTACAAAAGCTTATAAAAAATCACTTTTCAGCATTCCAATGACAATAGATAAGGCGCTGGCTAAGAGGGAAGAAATCAAAAAGCTTGCCAAAATACTTTCAAAAGAAGATTTAATTATTATAACCGCCGACGGAATATCTTATTCTCTTGCTAAAGAAGCCGCATTGAAGATTAAAGAGACATCTTATAAGAATATAAGCGCTGCAATATTGGGAGAATTTATGCACGGGCATGTTGCGGTTCTGAATAATAAAGGTGTTTTGATTTATATTACAACACACGAAATCTCTAAGCGTTCAATTAATAATCTTAATAAAATAAAATCGGATTATAATCCGATACTTATTATTATCGGCCCCTTAGATGATGAAATACAACCGGATTACAAAATAAACGTAGAGTGCGAAAACGAAATCCAGCAAATGTTTGCGGATGTTGTTATCTGTCAGCAGCTTGCACTTGAAACCGCTCTGAAATTAAAAAGAAATGTAGATAATCCGAAAGGATTACAAAAGGTTGTTGTTGATAAAAATATCTAGCTTAT
>CALUSF010000030.1 GCA_944323325.1 Candidatus Gastranaerophilales bacterium | reverse complement strand
GCACGTAGACATTGGGACAGCTTCTAAGTGAGACTACAGGCGGAATGTATTTTACTCAATCTGCTTTAAAGACTGCACGACAAGCTTATAGAAATCGCAACGTTTGTGATATGCATAATATATGTGTTTTAGGAATTGCTTATTTTAAATAAAATCCTATAAAATCTAAATCTTTTAAAATTTTGGGGGTTCACAAATGCAGTAATATATAGTATTATGGTAATAATGTAACACAATAGGTATTGTGTTACTTTTCGAGGGAAAGCGGAAGGTCAAAAGTCAAGCCAGAGCGTTACGCCATTGTCTCCCGGCAAAATCTCTACGTGTGTAGCACCAATAGGTATTGTGCTACATTATTTTGTAAATTTAAAATAAAAAGCCGTGCATGCTTATACATACACGGCTTTTTAATTATATTTATTCCTTTATTCTTTATCTGAAGAATCACTTCCTGCTGTTATTTCAGGAGCACCAAACATGCCTTCAATTTCTTCCAGTATTGCAGAAGGTTTTCTTGCCTGGTTTCTTTGTGCGGCACGTCTTTGTGCCTCTTTATCACGCTCTTCGCTTGCACAAGAAAGGTGATAGAACCCAGTTCCTGCAGGTATCAAACGACCGATAATAACGTTTTCTTTCAAACCTCTTAACAAGTCTTTTTTACCTTCTACTGCAGCTTCTGTAAGAATTCTTGTTGTTTCCTGGAATGAAGCTGCTGAAATAAAGCTTTCAGTGTTCAATGAAGCCTTTGTAATACCCAATAACATGTATTCACAAGTTGCTTCCTGACCGTCGTGTTCTCTAACAGCCTTATTTTCATTTTCAAATGTTTGAACTTCAACCAGTTCTCCGGGTAATAAGTTTGTATCACCGGAATCAACGACACGAACTTTCTTAGTCATCTGGCGAACAATAATTTCGATGTGTTTATCAGCAATTTCTACTCCTTGAGAACGGTATACACGCTGAACTTCATCTACCAAGTATTGTTGAGCTTCTTCCGGTCCGCAAAGTCTGATAACATCGTGCGGGTTCAATGGACCGCTTGTTAAAGGCTGACCTTTTTTGATTTTCTGTTTATTTTGAACCACAATGCTTGCATCAATTGCAAATTTAATTTCAGTTCTGCTGCCGCCTTCAGTTACTAAGAACAACCTCGGAACATCGTCTTCAATCTCAATTTCCGCAACACCGTCAGTTTCTGCCAATATTGCACAATCTTTCGGTTTTCTTGCTTCAAGAAGCTCTTCAACCCTCGGAAGACCTTGAACGATATCACCTGTTTTTTCTCTTTCGAATACCAATGTTGCAAGCATATCGCCTCTCAATACAAGAGACCCTTCTTCAACCTGTAACATTGTACCGGGGCTGATTAAATAAGGACGACCATTTCTGATTGTAACTGATTTGGATGTAACATCAATAATCTTACCTGAAACAGTTGCAGTTTCACCAGAATCAGCAATTTGTGTATCAAGTTTTATGAAATCACCTTTCTTTACTGACGGTTTTGATTTTGTTTCTATAACTGTTTCAAAGTTTGAGCAATTCAAAAGTAATCTTCTTGATTCGCTTGAAACACCTTTAATAGATGCTACACCGTCATTCAAAGCAAGAACTTCAGTTTTTGCAATAGGTGTTTTTGGTTCAATTACTTGTCCGTTATCTACAAGGAGTTCTGTTTGAAGAGAATCATTCAATTTAGAATTACCTTCCAATTCACGGCGGACAATTAATGTTTCCAATACAACGATTTTCAATTCGCCGTTCTCGTCAAGCTCTACCAAACCTTTAAGGTGTGACAAATAACCTTGCATTTGGAGAACAAGACTTGTTCTTGTAAGAGTAGCACCATCCAAGTTTCTTACTCTTGCACCATCCTTGAATTGCAATTGCGTAACCGGAACAATATTAATCAACTCATCCGTTGTGTTAAATGAAATTGAAACATCTTTCGGTTCAATAAACATCGGTTGAACCGGTCTTACAAGAATTTGTATAGGCTTATCTTCCAATGACTCTTCTTCCAGAGATGATGTATCGATTTCTTCATCCAAATCATCAATGTCCAAGTCATCAAAATCCATTTCCATTATAGTTACAATTGAAGTTTCTTTTGCTTTAATTCCTTTTGCAATAACGGTTCCTTCTTCAACAACAGAACCTTCTTCAACCTTAAGTTCGGAAACACTCGAAAGAGTATGTACTTCGCCCGGTCTTATTGTAACTTCATGAATAACATCATTGAATTCTTTGAATTCTACAATACCGTCAATATGGCAATATACGTCTTTTACGACTTCAGTACCCGCAGTTACAAAGGTTCCGTTATCAACCATTTTGAGAGAAGAATCTTTATTAACCTGATGTACTTCTTCCGGTACAAACACGATGTTACCAGGTTTTGTAACTATTTGATTATCATCTACTTCTATATCAACATACTTAATTTCACCTGATGAAGATACAGAGCACTCATCATCAATTAACTCTGCAATAATCATTCCGTTTTCTACAGTAGTATCAATAGGAGCCTTGACAATATATTTTTCTCCGGTCTTTTTAACCGTCCACAATTGTTCTTTTTTAGTTTGTTCAAAAGAAGCATTTGCAGGAGTTAAAGACGCTATAACGATTGTAATTTCTTTACCTTGAACAATCTTATTAATTTTATTTTTTCCGGATTTTATCGTATCGATAACCAAATCCTCAGCATAACGAACTTCACCGCCATGTTCGGAAATCATAATGGTTTCTGCTAATCTGTCACCGGCTTTAACCTTTTGTTCATCTTCTACAAGAACTTTTGAACCGCCGGGAAGATTATAAACATCGCCGCCTATAATCCATACAATGCCGTTTTTGTTAGCGGTTCTTGAAATGTTTCCTTGTCTGTCTTTCTTTTCATCTGCAACAAAGTCTTCAAACAATACGACACCGGACATATCAGCGTTAATATCCTTAGTAGCTTTTTCCGTCAAACGTCCGCTGTCGTTTGAAGAAGGTTTGTATTCGGCAAGTTTGAAGTTCTTGTCAATCTTCATACCATCTTCAAAGAATACGGTTGCACCGGCAGGAATATGATATGAAACAGATTTTTTAGCACCCTGAACTTCAATATCAGCTTCATAGATAGAAACTCGTACAACATCACCGTGACGTGTTCTTAATTCCCTTGTTTTAAGTTTTGAAGAAACAGTACCGGCTTCTGTTGCATGGATTTCTCTTGTAGCTTCTTTTACGCCAACTGCACCACCAGTGTGGAATGTTCTCATTGTAAGCTGTGTACCGGGTTCGCCGATTGACTGCGCTGCAATAATACCGATAGCTTCACCAACATCAACCAATTTTTGAGTTGTCATAGCCCAGCCATAACACTTTTGACATACACCGTACTCAAGACCGCAGGTTAAACCTGAACGAACTTTTAATTCCTGAAGATTCAAGTGAGAAATCTTCTTAATATCTTTTCTGTCTAATGTAGTATTTTTAGCAACTAAAAGAGTTTTTCCGTCTTCATCATAAATATCTTGTGCAACGGTTCTGCCTAAAAGTCTGTCAATAAGAGGAACAATAATATTATCACCGTCGCAAATAGGTTTCATATTAATGCATTTGTCCGTACCGCAGTCTGTATCTCGTATAATTACATCTTGCGCAACGTCAACAAGACGTCTTGTCAAATATCCGGAGTCAGCTGTTTTAAGAGCCGTGTCTACAAGCCCTTTTCTTGCACCGTATGAAGAAATAATATACTCGGTTACGGACAAGCCTTCTTTAAAGTTTGAAGTAATCGGCAAGTCGATAATCTGTCCTTGCGCGTCTGCCATCAAACCTCTCATACCGACAAGCTGGGATACCTGAGATAAATTACCTCTTGCTCCGGAGAATGCCATCATATACACCGGATTCAATTTATCAAAGTTTTCAACAACCTGTTCAGTTAATTTAGCCGTTGTTTCAGACCAGGTATCAATAACCTTGGTATATCTTTCAACTTCGGTAATCTCGCCTTTAAGGTAACGGTTTGTTGATTTTTCAATCTCTTTTTCTGCTTCTTTAAGCAATTCTTTCTTTGATTCAGGTACAGACAAGTCCGCAATAGAAATTGTTACACCGGACTTTGTAGCGTATTTGTAGCCTAAATTCTTTAATGTATTAGCAAGCTCAGCAGTCTTTGCTCCGCCATATTCAAGATACATTTGAGAAAGAAGCTTTTTCAATCCGCCTTTATCCATCTGTTTATTAATAAACTCAGGAGTTTGTTTTGTATGTGCGTATGTATTTTCCATCTTATATATTCCTTTTAATCCTTAACTTACACTAAAGCTGATCTGACGGCTTCATTAAATATAATTCTTCCGACAGTCGTTTCGATTCTCTTACCCTTTTCATCACGTACTACAATTTTGTCATGAAGAGTAATTACCTTTGCTTCCAAAGCGGAAATTGCATCCTGGAAGCTATAGAAATAACCTTGTATTTCCTGTTCCGGATTCTTCATAATCGTCAAGTAGTACATTCCCAATACCATATCTTGAGAAGGTGTAATAATCGGCTTACCGTTAGCAGGTGCAAGAATATTGTTAGTTGCTAACATAAGCATTCTTGCTTCTGTTTGAGCTTCAATTGAAAGCGGAACGTGAACAGCCATTTGGTCACCGTCGAAGTCTGCGTTAAACGCCGTACATACGAGCGGGTGAAGCTGAATAGCACGACCTTCTACCAACTTAGGTTCAAACGCCTGTATACCTAATCTGTGCAAGGTTGGTGCACGGTTCAAGAGTACAGGGTGACCGTCAATAATTTCTTCCAATATATCCCAAACTTTTGCGTCAGAACGTTCAATCATTTTCTTTGCAGATTTAATGTTTTGAACGAATCCTCTTTCAATAAGTTTATTAACAACAAACGGCTTAAATAATTCAATAGCCATTTCTTTCGGAAGTCCGCACTGGTTAAGTTTTAAAGTCGGACCGACTACGATAACGGAACGGCCTGAATAATCAACACGTTTACCTAACAAGTTTTGACGGAAACGACCCTGTTTACCTTCAATAATGTTGGATAAAGACTTCAATGCTCTGTTATTAGGACCAACAACGGTTCTTCCGCGTCTTCCGTTATCAATAAGAGCATCAACAGCTTCCTGCAACATACGTTTTTCGTTTCTTACGATAATTTCAGGAGCACCCATTTCAAGAAGTCTCTGTAAACGGTTGTTTCTGTTGATTACACGTCTGTATAAATCGTTCAAATCAGAAGTTGCAAATCTTCCGCCGTCTAATTGAACCATCGGTCTTAAATCCGGCGGTGTTACAGGGAGAACGTCCATTATCATCCAGGTAGGATCAGTTTCTGAAGAGATTAAAGAATCTAACAATCTCAATCTCTTAATCAATTTACCTTTCTTCTGAACTGATGTAACGTGACCGGCAAGTTCTGTTCTGATTTCTTCAGCAAGTTCATGAATATTGATTTCGCTCAAAAGCTTTTTGATAGCTTCAGCGCCAATACCAACTTCAAGCTTAGATTCTTCATTTTCCATAATGAAGTCTTCGTACTCTTCTTCGCTCAAAAGCTGCAACTTCTTGAACGGACTGTCGGCAGGATCTATTACAACATAATTATTGAAATAGATAACCTGTTCCAAATCCTTCAATGTCATATCAAGAAGCAAGCCTAAATATGAAGGAATACCTTTTAAGAACCAGATGTGAGATACGGGAGCCGCAAGCTTTATGTGTCCCATTCTGTGACGTCTTACCTTTGAATCCGTAACCTCTACACCGCATCTTTCGCAGATGATACCTTTGTGACGAACTCTTTTATACTTACCGCAATAGCATTCCCAGTCCTTTGTAGGTCCAAAAATTCTTTCGCAGAAAAGACCGTCTCTTTCAGGTTTTAAGGTTCTGTAGTTTATAGTTTCAGGTTTTGTAACCTCACCGTAAGACCACTTCAAAATCCTTTCGGGTGAAGCGATACTTATACGTATATAATCAAAATAATCAATACTTGTAGACAATTTCCTATCTCCTTATATTTCACCTAGCGTTGTAGAAGTTTCAAAGAAGTTGATGTTCAACAGCTCTGAATCAATATCCGATAAAGTTCTTTTTGGCGCCGATTTGCGCAAATCATCCATATCAGACATTAAATCTACTTCCACACCGTTTTTCTTAGCAACTGTTATATCAAGTCCGATACTTTGCAATTCTCTTACAAGTACCTTAAACGACTCGGGTATCCCCGGTCTCGGAATGTTATCGCCTTTAACGATTGATTCATACGCTCTGTTACGTCCGTTAACATCGTCTGATTTGATAGTTAACATTTCTTGCAGAGTATAAGCCGCACCGTAAGCTTCGAGCGCCCAAACTTCCATTTCACCGAATCTTTGACCGCCGAATTGAGCCTTACCGCCCAAAGGCTGTTGTGTTACTAATGAGTAAGGACCTGTTGAACGTGCGTGGATCTTATCATCAACAAGGTGAACAAGTTTCAGGATATAAGACAAACCAACCGCAATAGGTTCATCAAACGGTTCGCCGGTTCTTCCGTCAATCAAGTAAACCTTACCGTCTTCTCTTACCCAATCACAGCCGGATTCTTTTATACCTCTTAAAAGTTCAGCCTTAGTTGCGATTTCTGACTGATTGTCACCGTATCTTTCATCAAAAGAAGGCGCTTCGTAGTGTTCGCCCGTTAAGTATGCAGCCAAACCAAGCAAGCATTCATAAGTTTGACCAACGTTCATACGGGAAGGAACACCAAGCGGATTAAGTACAATGTCAACCGGAGTACCGTCAGGTAAGAACGGCATATCTTCTTTAGGAAGAATTCTTGATACGATACCTTTGTTACCGTGACGTCCTGAGAGTTTATCACCTACGGAAACCTTACGTTTTTGAGCAATATAAACTCTGATTACCGTATTAGCTCCCGGTGGAAGTTCATCGCCTTTTTCTCTGTCAAATACTTTAACATCAAGTACACGTCCGCCTTCTCCGTGAGGAACTCTTAATGAGTTGTCCTTAACGTCTCTTGCTTTTTCGGCAAAGATTGCTCTTAAAAGTTTTTCTTCCGGCGGATGTTCGCTTTCACCTTTTGGAGTTACTTTACCGACTAAAATATCATCGGCATAAACTCTTGCACCGATACGAACAATACCGCGTTCGTCGAGGTGGCGCAAAGCTTCCTCAGACACGTTCGGAATTTCTCTTGTGATTTCTTCCGGACCAAGTTTTGTCTGACGAGCATCTATTTCTAATTTTTCAATGTGAACTGATGTAAATATATCATCATGTACGCATCTTTCGGAAAGCAGGATAGCATCTTCGAAGTTATATCCTTCCCAAGGCATATAAGCAACCAAAATGTTTTTACCTATTGAAAGCTCGCCGCAGCTTGTAGATGCACCATCTGCAATTACGTCACCTGCTTGAACCTTATCACCCTCATTAACAATCGGTTTTTGGTTAATGCAGGTATCCTGGTTAGAACGTACATATTTCATTAATGTATGTAAGTGATGTTTACCGCTTTGATCCGTAATAACAATTTCTTCACCTGTTACACGTGATACAACACCGTCAACTCTTGCACAAACCACCATACCGGAGTCTTTTGCAACCCTTCTTTCCATACCGGTACCGACAACAGGTCTTTCGGTAATCAAAAGAGGAACAGATTGACGCTGCATGTTTGAACCCATCAAAGCACGGTTCGCGTCATCGTGTTCAATGAACGGAATCATAGATGTTGCAACAGAAATAATCTGTATCGGGCAAACACCCATATAGTCAACCTTTGAAGAATCGCTCATGATAAATTCGGAACGATAACGAACCGGAATTTGAGCAGCCTTAAATGTGTTATCCGGATTCAACTGTACGTCGGCCGGAGCACATCTGTAGTTTTCATCTTCATCAGCTGTCATATAAACAACTTCGTCCGTAACTTTACCGTCTTTTACAACAAAGAACGGAGATTCAATAAAGCCGTAATCATTAACTCTTGCGTGAGTAGCCAATGAACCTATCAAACCTGCGTTCGGACCTTCAGGTGTTTCAATAGGACAAATACGTCCGTAGTGAGAAGGGTGAATATCACGAACGGCAAATCCTGCCCTTTCTCTCTGCAAACCGCCCGGTCCAAGAGCTGAAATACGTCTTTTGTGAGTTAATTCAGCAAGAGGGTTAATCTGATCCATGAACTGTGATAACTGTGAAGAACCAAAGAATTCTTTCAAAGAAGCTACCAACGGTTTTGTATTCAATAAGTTCAAAGGAGTTAATGTTTCAGAATCCTGAAGAGTCATTCTTTCTTTAACAATTCTTTCGATTCTCGACAAACCGACTCTGAACTGGTTTTGTAACAACTCACCGACTGAACGGATTCTTCTGTTGCCCAAGTGGTCGATATCATCCAAAGCACCTTCATCGTATGTTAAATTAATCAAATACTCTATAGATGCAACGATATCTTGAACAGTAAGTGTTCTTTGGTTTTTAGAAATATTAAGATTTAATTTTTTATTTAATTTATAACGGCCCACACGTCCTATATCGTATTTCTTTTCATCAAAGAATCTTGATTCAAGAATCTGACGTCCGCCTTGTGCCGAAGCCGGGTCACCCGGTCTCAATTTCTTATACAAATCAATTAAAGCATCATCTGTAGTCTCAGTAGTATCTTTATCCAATGTTTTCTTTAAGAATTCAAAGTGAGTGAATAAAGATTCCATCTCGGAAACAGTAATACCCATTGCCTTTAATAAAGTAGTAGCAAGAATTTTTCTGTTTTTATCAATCTTAACGTAAATAATATCGTTAGAATCTGTTTCAATCTTCAACCATGCTCCGCGGTTAGGAATCATTGTAGCATTATACAATCTCTTACCCGTAGGAGATATTTCGCGTTTGAAGTAAACACCCGGTGAACGAACGATTTGTGAAACAATAACACGTTCCGCACCGTTAACGATAAACGTACCCTTATCAGTCATTGTTGGAATATCGCCGATGTAAACTTCCTGTTCTTTGATTTCACCGCTGTCACGGTTTACAAGTCTTACCATTACACGAAGCTGTTTTGCATAAGTCGCATCGTGAATACGTGCTTCTTCAACCGTATATTTTGCATTATCAAACGTGTAATTAGGAAGGAAGTGCAACTCTAATCTGCCCGTATAGTCTTTTACGGGAGAAAATGCCAATAACTCCTCTTTAAGTCCTTCTTTTAAAAACCATTCAAATGATTTTTTTTGCACGTCAATTAAATCCGGTAAATCGTCCAAACGTGTATTAGGAATACCCATTGGCGTTACTCTTTTTGCATATTCTGTCGACATTAATTCACCTCATCTATTCTAATGATGTACTATAAAAATTTTCTATTATTTTTCTACTTTTATTTCGGACATAATTATCCCATATACTAGCATGTTATTCTATCGTACAACATCAAAAATATGCGTCAAGTTAATAAGGGTATAATGTACAATTTTTCAAGTGGTTTGTTTACAAAAATTTACAATTTTATTTCCTTTAATAGTAATATGCGACTTAGAGGGCATATTTAGGGATGATAGTTCTAAAATGAAATAAAAAAAGCAAGCTTTTGCACTTGCTTTTTACTAATTTTATTTCAGATAATAATTACGTAACAAATTCTCAAAAAACTGTCTTCTTGAAGATGATTTAATTTGTTTTTCCGCATTTTTACCGATTGCATCTCTTAAATCATCCTTATACATTTCTTCACATAAAGCATCCAGCCACTCGTTCATACCTGTATCGTCTGCGCTGCCTCTTATTATCTGCAGTTCGTTGTTATCAAGGAACTTCCCGCCGCAAGTATTACACACATCAATTTCAACGCCGCCAGCTCCGGAACCCATTTTTACCATAGGTATATGACATACCGGACACTCTCTTATTTGGGTTTTATCAACCTTTTTAAACTCACGCCCCTTGATGGCTTCTAAAATTTCATCAATTTTTTCATGAGACTCATCAAACCTGTTTAATTCTCTGTTATCAAAATATATACCGCCGCATCCGTCTAAACATATATCAATATTTATTCCGGCCTCTGCCATAAATATCTTTTTCATAGTCTTTCCGCATGCCGGACACATCAAATCCTGTTCCTGAGTATCTGCCATAAAACATTATCTCCTTATTAATTAAATAAACCTACTTATTATTATTTTTCTTCTTCTCATCTTTTTCGTTAAGGGCCTCTTCAATAAAAGCTCCCGCAATACCGCCTACTTGAGCCCCCGCGCCGGCTCCAGCCGCTCCGACAGCCGTCGCACCAACCGCCGCAACGGCACCGGCAAGCCCCCCGGTCGCAATTGTTACAGCCACAATACCAAGCCCGAGCAGCGCACCGCCGAGCATTCCGGCAAGAGCACCTTTATCACCCTTAAACGAGGGTTGTGAAACATTTCTATTCTGAATCTTCTGGCTGTAATTGTTTCTTACTTGCCTGTTCGAATTGTAATTCTTTGGTTGATTAAACTGACTAATTGCATAAATTTTCATAATAAACTCCTGATTAATAACACTGCTTAAATGTAACATAAAGTAAACATAACTACAATATGGGATTTGTTAAAATATTATTTCTTACGTGTAGCTTTCACGACTGTCCAAGCGCCGAGTTTATCAACTTCATAATTATCAAAATCAGCATTCAATGCGGCTATAAGACCGTTTTTTATTTGAGAAAAAGTCATAAACATTTCCGGAATTTTCGGATTATTAATATTTGCTTCTACAAACTTTTCATCAAAAAAACTTACGCTGTCTAAAAATACTACCGATACAGACTCGCCAACAGGAATTTTTTTAAGTATTTTTGACGGTTCGTCTTTATATTCAAAACGATTAATTTTACTAATATAAAAAACATCTTTTCCGTCTAAATTTACATACCGGTAAAACCTGTCAGGTTCATAATACGTAAATATAATATTATCCGGATTTTGGTGTTTAAGGATTTCGCCAACGATACGATGTCCTTCAAATCTTTGAATTTTAGTTACATAATGCGGAGTAAAGAATGCAATTAAATGAATTGATATAAATATCCCTAACAAAGCCTGTCCGAGTTTTTTAAGCCTTGTAAATCCGAGAGCCATAAACAAAATAAAAATCGGCAGAATTTCTGTCAGATATTTTGTAATAAACACCAAATTACCCGAATAAGCAAGAAAAGAAATTGTTACCGCAAATGCCAGAGCAACACACAACAGCCCTTTTTTGAAACCCGCAAAAATGCCGGCCAAAGCAATAACTGAAGGTAAAACCATCCAAGCTGCCAGAGACTTGTTATAAAAAAATACCGCTGGCGCATTAATATTATTTGTTAAAATCGGAGAGAAAAAGTCCGTAACCAAAAATAAAATATTAGTGTAAGAAAATATACCCCACCATTGAGATGACGGCAGCATTTTTATTATATTAAGTATATATAATCCAAGCGGTATAGCAGGTATTAAGCACAAAAGCAAGTACTTTGAAACTTTCTTTTTTTTATACAAAACATATAAAATATTAAAGAATATATATATAGGTGCAAGAATATGGGTTAAAAGGAGCAATGTTCCTGAAATTATATACCCGATGAGATTATATTTATCAGACTTTTTAAGATATTTAACCGTATAAAGCAGAAATAACGAAGAGAGCATAAATAATAATGAATAAAATCTTACCTCTTGAGAATAGTAAATTAAAAATGACAGTACAGAGGTTATTGCAGCTGCTATGTACCCGTTTTTTTTAGAAAACTCTTTCCCGACCAAATACATTATCCATATCGAAACTACACCCGGAATAACAGAAGTAAATCTCAACACAGTATCCGAAAAACACGTAAACGGTTTAAGGTATAGATAATATAACGGCATGTGGCATTGCTTTAATACACCGTTCCAGAAACCGTGAAAAAACGGTGTGTTTGCAATAAACCAACTTACATACTCGTCATTCCAAAGTCCTTCAGGTTTATTAATAAAACTTATTCTTAACAGAAATCCGGTTAATATAATAAAAAATAACGGCAACGAATTCACTGCTCCCTTAAGTAGATTTAGCTGCGAGTGTTTGTATTTTCAAAAATCATACGGCCCTGGCTTAATGCCAGCATTTTTAATGAGCATTCGCCATCCGCCTTATCCATAACCCCGATTGACGAAAGGCGCGCCGCAACAAATTCATTTAATTCCTCCGGAGACACAAACAACGGACACGTATCATTACAGACTTTATTTTCCGAAAAAGGACATGTTTTTATCATATCTTACTACTCCTTATCTAAATCTTCCAAAGCAAGACTAAGCAGTTCTTCATTAGGTGCCTTGCCATGCCATGCTGCTTGATTTTCCATGAAAGAGCACCCTTTTCCTTTTATTGTATGAGCAATTATAGCACAAGGTCCGGTTGATTTTTTTGCCTGCTCTACAGCTTCATATATCTGCTCATAATCATGACCGTTAATTTCAATAACATCCCAATTAAAAGCCCTTAATTTATCATTCAAACTGTCCAATGCCATTACATCTTCCGTACAACCGTCTATTTGAAGCCGATTTCTATCGATAATTGCAATAATATTATCAAGTTTTCTGTGCGCCGCTTGCATAAAAGCTTCCCAGCAAGAGCCTTCCTGCAATTCTCCGTCACCCGTATAAACAACTACATTTGCAGGATTATTATTTAATTTCAAACCCATTGCAATACCGCACCCTATTGAAAGCCCTTGCCCCAAAGAACCCGTTGATGTTTCAATACCCGGTAAATACCCTTTAGCAGGATGCCCCTGAAGCTTTGATTTAAACTTACGAAATGTCATAAGTTCTTCCTGGGGAAACATACCGTATTGGGCAAGCACTGAATATAAAAGCGGAGACGCATGTCCTTTTGAAAGTATAAATCTGTCTCTTTTTTCAAAATCGGGTGATTTATCCCAATCTTTAGGAATATTTAAACACTTATTAAAAAGTACTGCCAATATATCCGCGCCGGAAAGCGAACCGCCCGGATGACCTGATTTTGCCGTACAAACCATTTTAACAATATTCTTTCTGGTCTCTGTTGCAAATTTTTTTAATTCATTTTTTTCTGAATCTGTAAGCATTTATATTTTATCCTTATAGTTTATTACCTTTATTAAAAATAACGGAAGCGCAGGGAAAATTCGCTTAAGCCTTGACGGCTGAGTTACGGTTCTGTATAGCCACTCTAAACCTAATACTCTAAAAATTTTCGGCGCACGTTTTATATTACCGGACCAAACATCAAGACTTCCGCCGATTCCTATCATTAATGCAGGATTAATAGTTTTTTTTGCATTGTAAATAAATTCTTCCTGTTTCGGAGAACCCAGTGCGACCAGAATTAGTTTTGGAGCTTTTGCACGCAGTTCTTCATAAATACTTTCATTATCATCAAAATAACCGTTATGAAAATATACAATATTTAACCCGCTTATTTCTTTCTGCAAATTCTCAACAGCTTTTGTTACAACTTCTTGTTTTGCACCCACAACTGCAACGGGTATATTCGTAGATGCGGCTTCTTCAAGCATTCGCTTAGCAAAATCAATACCGGGAATACGGTATGCCTTTTTACCGGTAAGTTTTAATGCTAGTTTAATACCTACTCCGTCCGGAATAACCATTTCAGCTTCTTTGATGATATTTGCAAAATTACTGTCCTTTTCAGCAGCCTGAATCATTTCGGGATTAATTGTAACTACTTGTGAAACCTTTTGTCCGTCTATTAAACTCTTAGCACGAACAACCGCCCCCTCAAAAGTAAAATCATCTATATTAAAGCCCATTAACTCAACACTCATAAAAATATTATACTTGAAAAATAAAAAAAAGTATTCTAAAATCTTTAGTACACATTGGATAGGAAAGAAAGGAGTTTTATTATGAAAAAATTATTTACTTTATTCGCAGTTGTTGCGCTTACTTCATCCCTGGTTGCAACTGCAGCAGAATCAAGATTAGAAAACTATGTTAACAAAAAACTTTCTCCGATAACAGAAAAAGAAAAAGCATTCAATGAAAAAGTTGAAGCACAACAGAAAGCTAACGAAGCAAAACAAGCAGAATACAAAAAACAGCAAGAAGAACGCCAAGCAGCTTTAGAACAAAGAAAAAAAGAAGCTCAAGCAAGACGTCAGGCAACAAAAGATGCAGTACAAGCTGAAAAAGATTACTGGAATTCTATTTTAAAGAAATAAGAAAGGTTTATTAATATATGAAAAAGTTTATTACAGCTCTTTTTGTTATTATTTTTGCATCTTCTGCGGCAGTAAATGCTGCTGAATCAAGAGTGCAAAATTTTGTAGATAATTTAATTTCGCCTATTACTACAAAGGAAAAGCAGTTAAATTCGCAAGCTGAAGCAAGAGAAAAGGCCAGAAAAGAGCGTCAGGCTCAGTATGAAAAACAAAGGAAAGAAAGACAAAAAGCCTATAAAAAGCAGCAAAAAGAAAGGCAAAAGGCGTTAAAGAAAAAACAAAAGGAAGCAGAAAAAAGACGGCAAAATACTAAAAATGCAATAGAAGCTGAAACGAGCTTCTGGAAGTCATTATTTAATAACGACTAATTAAAGGAGGGTAAATGCCCTCCTTTTAAATTTATGATGTATTTGCTGTCAACAACAAATTTTATCAAGGAAGCTTTGAAAATAGCTGGTTTTATAGTATAATCTAATTATGATTGACAGATATTCGCGCGAAGAAATGAAAAAGATTTGGGATTTAGAACAAAAGTTCCGCTATTACTTGGATGTTGAACTTGCTGTTTGTGATGCTTATTTCAAACTCGGAGTAATCCCGCAAAAAAACCTTGAAGAAATAAAAGAAAAAGCCTCTTTCTCGGTTGAACGTATTGATGAAATTGAACGCGAAGTCAGGCACGACGTTATTGCATTTCTCACTGCCGTCAATGAATCTGTAGGAGAAGACAGCGCAAAATATATTCACATGGGGCTTACAAGCTCAGACGTTATTGATACGGCTTTTGCTCTGCAAATCTCCGACAGCTCCAAAATAATTAACAAAGATTTGGAAGAATTAATAAACGTTATAAAAACTCTCGCTTTTAAATATAAAAACACTGTATGCATCGGGCGTTCGCACGGAGTTCATGCAGAAGTTATGACATTCGGCTTCAAACTTTTAAATTGGCTTGACGAACTCGAAAGAGCAAAGCAAAGTTTTAACAATGCATTAGAAGAAATTTCCGCAGGACAAATTTCCGGACCTGTCGGAACATACAGCAATGTTCCTATTGAGGTTGAAAAATATGCCTGTGAATCTTTAGGATTAACCCCTGCAAGAATTTCCACTCAAATAATTTCACGAGACAGGCACGCAAAATTTATATCCGCACTTGCGATAATTGCATCAATAATTGAACAATTTGCAACAGAGATAAGACATCTTCAAAAAACCGAAGTTCGGGAGGTTGAAGAAGGTTTCGGCACAAATCAAAAAGGTTCATCGGCAATGCCGCACAAAAAAAATCCCGTTTTATGTGAAAATTTATGCGGTCTTGCACGTGTTGTACGCTCAAATATGCTTACAGCTTTTGAAAATATTAATCTCTGGCATGAAAGAGATATATCACACAGTTCCGCAGAACGCATTATATTTCCGGACTCATTAATTCTTACGGATTTTATGCTCCACAGATTTAAAAATGTTATGGAAAATTTAGTAATACACGAAGATAATATGTTGAAAAACACAAAATTGTACGGAGGGGTAGTTTATTCACAAAAAGTATTACTAAAACTGATTGAAAAAGGTTATACAAGAGAATCCGCTTATAAGATAGTTCAAAAACATGCCCTTAACGCTTTAAACGGAGGAGACTTTAAACAGGGAATGGATAGCGAAAGTATTTTATCGGAAGAAGAACTGGAAGAGTGCTTTGATACAAAAGACTATCTTAAAAATATAGATAATATTTTTAAAAGATTTGAGGATAAAAATGATTAAAAAAGTCCTTGTATTTGTTATTCTGTTAATTCTTGCAACACCTTGCCTCGCTCTTGAACGCCCCCGTTGGGTCGGTTTGCCGATACATGTTTATATACCTGAGTACGGCGAAATGAGCAGGCTGATGAAACAAGCGTTTGAATCTTGGGAAAAACAATCAAAAAATCTTGTTCGCTTTAAATTTGTGAGCAGCCCTAACAGTGCAAATATTGTGGTTGAATTTGTTGATTTTGTGACAAATTGTAATAATGTAAACGCCGTCGGCTGCACTGAAATGGTAACTAAAAAAGGGCACTATAACAAGGCCTACGTGACAATAGGTACAAAACAATATATCCGGACCTATGAAGGCGGGCAATACATAAGAAAAATGGTTATGCGACCAAAAGACAACATTTACGGCGTAATGCTCCATGAAGCGGGACATGCTATTGGATTAGAACACTCACAAAACAGCGGAAGCATAATGTACCCGTATGATTTGGATTCAATGCAATATCTTACGAATGAAGATATGAAACTGCTATATAAAAAATACCATTAATAAAATAAAAAAAAGGAATCTTATGCAAAGATTCCTATGGTTGTTTTCTTTTCGTTTCAGTTCTCTTGATTTCCTCGTTTTTTCTTTTCGTCTCCTCTAATTCCCTTCCTCGCCGTTTTTTACCCTTGTACAGCATAGACTATGCCATACATTAATCCAGTAGCGCCTCTAAAATTTTGGCATTTTTATCCGCTAATGTGTTACTTCTGATTTGAGAACGCGTAATATAACTCCTTAGCGCTTCTCTGATTAATTCTGAACGAGATCTGCTTTCATTTTCAGCTACTTCGTCAATTTTGCCTAAAAAGCTTTCAGGCATTGAAATCAATACTCTTGCCATAAATGTACTCCTTTTATCCTCATTATACTTTTTTGTTGCTTATATATATATAAAGTATTTCCGGAGTAAAAAATTGCCTTTTTTTAGTAGAATATTAAGAAATGTAAACAGGAGCTTTACAAATATCATTTCTGTATTTTTTTCCGGAAAAAGAAATTTCTCCAACGGCTTCATAAACATTACTAACAGCTCTTGATACGGTTGAGGCGGTAGAAGTAAGTATTACAACACTGCCATAACCGGCCTCAAACTCCAGATATTTATTTTTTCGCACATTAGGATAAAATGTTGCGGTAATATCATCATCAAGTTTATCCAAACCGTATATTATATTTTCTTTATTATCCTTATTTGCACAAGATAACACAACGGAAACGGCACTTTGGTTTTTGATCGAAATTTGTTCAACTTCATCACTAAAAGAACCAATGATACAAGAATACAACAGCGAATATAAATTTTCATCCAGATTCTCGAGAATTGATGCCGCATCACAATCCTGCAGGAAATTTTGCCAACCTAGTACAAAAATTTTACCGTCTTCAGTCAATATCCCGTTAACACCCAAAACACCAAGATAAGTACTACCCTCAATTTCCAGATAATCTAATGTAGGATAAATCACATTATTCATAAGGAAATACTCATGTTCCTGTGATAACTTATAATTTGGTGCGCAGGCTCCCATGCCTCCGGTAAGCTGGCCGCCATCTCCTTCCAATGAATGTTTATAAGTAACAGAAGACCCTATCGGAAGAGCTTTATACCCGTCTGTTAGTGTATAAAAAGAAAACGGCGTTCCATATATGTAATCTTCTATAATGATACGCTTAGATTTTTCAACCGAACCCGCTTCAACAGCATACTTTGCGGCTTGATAAGATGTAAACACCGCGGCGCTGTTATTATCATCGGTTTTAAGCACAAATGGCACCTTTAAATTTTTTATATAATCCAACACCATACTTTGTTTTTCAAAAATACCAAATTTTGGAGTAGGAATTCTAAGTTTGTAAAGTACTTTTTTTGCTAAACATTTATCATAGACAATTTTTGCTGCATCTTTACATGGCGCAAAAACCGGTTGATTATTTTGAACCAGCAATTCTACCAAATCAGATTTTAAGGCAGCCGTTGAAATCGGTATCGTTAAATCAATACCGTTTTCCATTACAAATTCCAAAAGTTCAGAAGCATTGTCTTCTCTGATGTCGATACATTGCGCAAATTCTGCCAGCGTCACAGTTCCCGGAGTTATAAAAATCTCATGCTGCTCTGACATTTTTTTTGCCAAAGCGTATTCTTTAGCTCCGTTTCCGATAATCAAAATTTTCTTTTTCATAAGCTAATTATAGCATAAAAAGGGCGGACACAAACTTTAATATTGTGTCCACACTTCTTGTGTCAAAAGCAGAATTTGTTTTTTTTCTTTGTTTTTGTTCATGTAGAATATTGTTTCATTCAAAGCAACATAAATATCTTCATTCGGATTCGCCGGTTAGACATATCTAAGATATTTTCTTAAATTTCTAATAAATTTTAAGTTTTATAACAATTGCTCTTAAATTGCTAAAGTTTTTGAAAAATATGCCGTTATATAGAATGTAAGATTGAATAAGATATTTACCGTAAATGTAACACAATACATATTGTGTTACATTACTGAACAGGTTTTTAAAAACAGGAGTATTTACCAATGGCAGGTTTTAAAGTAGATGGACATTTTATCCCTAAATCTTATGATACAAATAATGATAGTAAATTAACCGTTGCAGAATTGAATATTTTTTGCCGTGATAATGACTTGAAATATGATGAAAAAAATAAAAAAATTGTTTCTGCTGCCGGAGATTACAGTGAATATGATGTAGCGGAATATAAACTGGATTCACAGAAGTATTCTTTAGAAAGTTTAAAAAAGCGTTATCCGGAATCAAAATACCGATTCGAATATAAAGAAAATGAAATACTTCAGTCTATTAGTATTCGAGTTTTTGACAAGAAAACGGAGAAACTTGTATTTTCACTATACAAAGATTCCAGTGCAACTTGTATAGATCTGTGTGATGACAATGGTGAATCCGCATATTTTAGAAACTACGATAAAAATGGGAATCTTTTATTTTACGACAAAGATAATAAAAGACATTATCCCATTGCTGATAATATTTATGCCGCAGTTTCCGCCAAAAAAGGCCGTTGTTTACCAACCACAGATGTAAACAAATTAGTTTTAAATGTAAAAAGAATTACTTCGGAAAATATTGCAGAAATTACACGTAATTATGAAAAGACTTATGGAGAATCATTATTGGATGCAATTAATAATGAGTGGGGATTGGATAAGAAAATCAAGGCTCAGTTAATTCAACATCTAAATAAGTGTGCGGCAGAAACATATTCAAACCTAAGCACAAACGGCAAAATTGATGAAGGTTTTAACCAAGGACAAATTGGTGATTGTTGGTTTCTCGCAAGCATTGCAGCAGTTCAAAGGTCTCCTAAAGGTCAGGAAATTCTTAATAATATGATAACAGACAATAAAGATGGAACTTATACCGTTAAATTTAAAGGTGCTGATAAAGAATATACGGTTAATGCTATTGAACTGCTTTCAAAAGATAATTATGCATCTGGAGATTATGATGTAAGAATCTTAGAAATTGCGGCAGAAAAACATTATAATATTATGGGAATAAAAAATGGTGGAGACCCAAGTTCTGGTATAGAGTTATTACTCGGCACCGGTGACTGGTGGAAAAATTTTGCCAGGAATTATAGTTCAAAACCAAAACCTGAAAAAATAAAAGAACTGCTGCAAAATAAGAATATCATTATGACAGCATCTATCGATCCTCTTTCGAAATTATGGGGATTAATAGTAAAAGATGTGCCGGAAGATGCAAAATACAAAGATGATATTGCAACAGCACACGCTTATGCAGTAGTTGATATTGATGACAAAAATATTTACTTAAAAAATCCTTGGTATACTGAAAAAATTATTTCAATTCCTCTCGATGTTTTTAGTGAATACTGGAGCTGTGTTCAATATACTGAAATCACATAATCATGTTGCTTGCAGAAGAATATAAAAGGCGGACTCAAACAAATGTTTGTGTCCGCCAAATTATTTTCCACCGGTAGTCACACCATCGAGGCGACTTCGGAGTCTCTACATCAGCCGGTAATTATCATCTGAAAGCCGACCGATATATCTGCCCCTTTTACCTGCTATATTTGTGGAGCAACACCATTGAGGCGTCTTCGGAGTCTCTATACCAATCGGAAATTATCATCTAAAAGCCGATTGATACATTTACCCCCCCCCTTAGTCGTCAGCGTGGCCTGCAGTTCCTAATACGTCGCGCATTTTGTGCATAACCATTTCTTTAACAGCAGTTCTGCCAGGTCCCATGTATTCACGCGGGTCGAATTTTTCAGGGTGTTCAATAAAGAATTCTCTGATTGTAGCAGTCATTGCCAATCTTAAGTCTGTATCGATATTAATCTTTGCAACACCATGTT
>CALUSF010000029.1 GCA_944323325.1 Candidatus Gastranaerophilales bacterium | reverse complement strand
GCAAAGTTCCTTATATTGATAAAGCCGAAAAAATTAAATACAGTCCTGCTCCGCAGGCACCGATGCCGAAAGGTAATTTTGTTGAAATTAACAAGATGCTGGGAAGATAAGATATGTTAAAGAAAATTCTGATACTTTCAATATTTTTAGCAACAATTCATTCAGCGCAGGCTTTTGAAGACTGCGTAATTTCAACCGACGGTAAACTTTCGGATATAAGTATTGAAAATAACGATATTATTGACATTTACCCCCTCATTACCGTCATGAATGAAAAAAATACTCTTATAGTCCACCCTCTTAAAGAAGGAAAAACAAGATTCTGTATCCTTAAAAACGGTAAACGAACAGTTATGTTTAATGTGGAAGTTACCCCTGAAAAAACTGTTATAGACAATATTGATGGATTTGAAATTCTGCAAATAGACGAACCGCCGGAAAATTACGAATATGAACTTGATATTCCTCCCGGCATGAGCGGAGGTAAAACTTGGATCAATTGATTGCACAAATAGGAGTTTTATTTCCGGAATTTGACCGCTGGTTTTCTTCAGGCTTTATTGTATTTGCGCGTCTTCTGGGATTTATGAGGTTTGCGCCGGTATTTAACAGAAAAGAAATTGCCGGACTTGTAAAACTCGGGTTAGCGTTTTTAATGACAATAATGCTTACACCGTTTTTAAAACCCGGGATTCCTCCGGGAGATGTTTCCCCTCTTTTGCTGCTTTTATTAAATTTTGCGGTCGGAGCTATTATCGGGTATATTGCGCAGCTTCTTATTCTTGCAATAGAAGCGGGCGGAGATATGATTAATACACAGATGGGACTTTCATCAGCAATGGTTATGGATCCTACAACAAACAGCCAGACTTCTATTCTGAGCAGGGTTATTACACTTTTAGGCCTGCTTATATTTATGGAAGTCGGCGGATTTTATTGGCTCTTTAATGCATTAATAAGAAGTTTTGAGATTTTTCCGCTCTACGCCGTAAGTATTCCGCTTGAAAAAATAATAAATCTTGATTACCTTGTAACTACAACTTCAAATGTACTATATGTCGGGCTTCAAATTGCGTCACCGGTATTGCTTGCTACCTTAGGACAGGATATAATCCTCGGAGTTATTTCAAAAACGGCGCCGCAAGTCAACGTCTTTCAACTCAGCTTCTTATTCAAACCGGTTTTCGGTGCGGCTATTATGATTTGGATATTACCTATGCTTGTAAATGTTATATCGGAATTTTTTCTTTCATTTTCCAGCATTTATTAAGACGTACATAAATCTTTTAAGCCTAAATACAGGGTAAATCTTCACAAACTCTGCCATATATGTTATTATATATGTATAAATAAAAGGAGAACTTTATATGACAAAACGCGGCTTTACACTGGCAGAAGTAATTATAACACTTGGTATTATAGGTGTAGTTGCAGCATTAACTGTTCCAACCCTAGTAGAAAACGGCAAAAACAAAGCAAATGCTGCAAAATTATCGGTTGTAATATCAAACTTAGATAACGCCTTCGGCTCAATGATAGCAAAAGAAGGCGTGAGTGATTTATACGGTACAAAAGCCTGGGCAGTAATTCAGGAAACTGAATGGAGCGGCGAAGGTTCCAACTGGGGTGCTGTAAATGATGCAAACCAAATAAACGCATCTTCCGGCGCTGAACAGGTCTCGGCTTTTGTGGGATATGTGGGACAATACCTCAATGTCAGCGGGTTTGAGAAAGTAAATGAAGCAACTTATTATACCAATAACGGTACGACCGGGCCTTACTCACTTTCGAGTAACGGTGCCAAAGGAGGTACAACAACCGGCAATCCGGGCGTTTCGGTTGAATTAAAAAACGGGGCTGTAATGTTTATAAGAGCCTTTGCAAATGGTGATAATGATACAAAAAACACTCAGGCTGAAATAGACGCGGTAATTGCTGCTGGAGGCTCTTTAATGTCTTGTGCCGCAGATATCAGTATTGATGTAAACGGTGTAGACGGACCAAATACGTATGGCAGAGATATTTTTTCCGGATATTTGGGCTCGGACGGAATTTTCTACCCGTCAGGCGGTGCAGATGTATCTATTTATAACAAAGGTGATACGACAAATGTGTGGAATAACTCGTCTTCACAAGATTGGGCATGCCTTCCGGAACAAAGTGTTGTAGTTAATGCGGGGCGCGGATGCACGGCAAGGCTTGTTGAAGAAGGGTTTAAAATGAATTACTAAAAAAGAAAGACCGGTTTTAAAAACCGGTCTTATATAGTTATGTAAGATTATACCGGGAAATTAATCAGAAACCCGAGTTTTATTTAATTGTTCATCAATATTTTTTGGAATTGATTTTTTTAACAGTGTTCCGAATGAAGAAGTCTCAGAAGATGGCTCATTATCGCTTTTATCGGTTTTTTCATCCGACGATGTGGCACTATCGGAAACTTTTTCTGATAAATCTTGATATAGATCTTCTATGCTGAATTCATTAATAAAGTTCATTATATTTGAAGAGTTAAGTTCTGCGTCATATTCCGCAATAACGTCTATAATTTTGTTTACCGTACTGTCATTAATATCCGGAAATTTTGTTTTTAAAACATTAGTAAGTATATGTATTACCGTATTTAATTCTTCCGAACCCTCAGGAAGCCCGAATACGGTTCCGCTTTTGTGCAATGCTTTGAATAATTCTTCTTTTGTTGTAATTCTTCTGTCATTAATTTCAACATCACTTTTTACAACATATTGTCTTTCCGCGGTACTCCATTCAAAATACTGTTCAATTTGCTCTGCCGTAAACCCCATTTGGATAAGATTTTTACGGTTAATTGCCTTTGCAGCTTCCATTTCCTCATCAATTTTATCGGTATTATCTGTTTCTTCTATTTCCTCAGTTTCTTCTTCTTTTTTAAAAGCTTCCAATTTTAACTTTAAATCAGGGCTTAATACTCTGCAGTTAATAAAATCACTCATCTCCAAAGTTTGAATATAATTCGATAAAACCTTTGAACTTACAACATCTTGTTGCACTTGTCTAATTACATTCGCCGGTCTTTTTAAATTGCCATCTTCCGCATTGTTTTTGTCAGATTCTTCTTCTGCAGTCTTTTTCAAATCATTCCAATAACTAACAGGTAATTTGCCAAATAAATTTGGATTTCCGATTGAATCCATTGTGCTCCTTTCCGAACATCATAATATTAACTAAAAATACCTTTGTCCGTTAATTAATTTAAATAACAAATTTCATATTCTTATTAACGGCAATTTAAAAAAAAACTTTAGACTTTTTACACAAATCGTTACAAATTGTTACAGGTGGATTCACATGGATTCAAGAAGTAATCTCAATTGAACTAAACCGGCAAAACAGGAAAATTTTTGTGCCGGCCTTTTTATTTGAAATCCGTGTTTCATCTGCTATGATGACTTTACAATATCTTCGAACGGAGACTTTATTGTATTTTTAAAATTCTTTAAAACAATTTCGTTGAATTTTTTGATTGTTTCCGGTTTAGCATCGGGAGGAAGCATAACTCCGCCCGGGACTGCAAAAATTGCGCCCAATTCCTTCAGAGCTTTAATATCATCTTTTCGGGGTTTTCTTTTTCCCCTAAAAATTTCGCTGTTTGTGATTGGCTGAATACGCATAATAAACACCTCAAAACTATTATATCTTAAAATGTGCTTAAATAAACTGTTTTCGTTAATATTTCTTTACATTTAGTCAAAACTTTTACTTAAAATAACTTTATTAATATATAAGGGATTTCTAAGATGGGAAATATCGGGGAAATAGTTTCATTAATGCATAAATTTACGCCTAAAGGCCGGGATATGGCTATGAAAATATTAAGGCGTGACAGAGCCTTGCTTGACGAACCGTATGCATTTTTAGAGCTTCCCCAAAGACTCGCAAAAAACGGAGAACTCGGAAGTTTAGAACGGGAAATGCACGGAAATTCTTACCTTGCTGAAAATCTTTATGAGGTTTGGACAAAAAATGTTTCACATCTTAATAGTGATACAGATTTTATAGCAAGATTCCAAAAAACTATAAATCAGGCTAAAAAGATTCAAAGACATAATCAGGTAAAACTTATCAGAAAAAATAAAGAGAAAATTGCCGAATTTATTGAACAAGAATGCAAAAACACAAAGCTGACCGAAGAAATGAGACGATGCCGGTCTGAACAAGATATGCAAGTTTGTTTTCAAAAATTATTTTTGCACTACTTAGTTCCCGGTTTTGATATGCAAACGTATGGGCAGATGATAAACGGTAAAAATCTGGAATATTTTCAAGAAGGATATAAACAATTATTGATACGCGGCGACTTGAATTTGAAATTCTGGAAAATGTTCTTGCCGGCGCCTAAAGACAAGCGTGTAGTTGAAATTGCCGAAATACTTAAAAATGAATACGGGATGAAATACGTATATTTAGAAACGGCACAAGATGCGGAAAAAATACTGAAAGCGGTTAAATTTGCCAAAAATAAAAATATTCCGCTTCCGGATAATATTATTGCAACATCAGCTTATCCTATGGTCGGTCAAAATATATTGACTTCAAATCTGGAACATACTGTCTTTATCAATTTCCAATCCGAAACCAGTATAGCCAAAAGTCTTGCGGAAAAAAATCCTCAAAATAACTATGATAATATAATTGCAAAAGAATTGTTCGGAAGATTAAACATTTTTTTATCTACTCCGGATGAATTACATACTGTTATCCATGAATTTGAACATTCAAGAAATTTTATGTTCAGTAATATAAAGATACCCCAAAAACATATTCCTGCAGTCGAAGGATTAATGAATTATGCCAGAAAAAGTTTTAACAATGCAAATGACGAAATACGTACAGAACTTTTAACCAAACGCGATATTATGGGATTAAATAAGCAGGAAGAACAATTGTTATCTCTCTGGGGGTAGTATTTAGATTGGACATCTGTCCGGCAAAAACTCTGTCTTTTTATCCCTCGCCGCTTTCTTGTATCTGCAATAAAATGAAGAGACTATCAAGCCGAACTTCCGCGTAGTATGATACATTCTGCCTAAGAAAGCGGAATGGGAAATCAAGATATGCAAAACAAAATTTATAAGAGTGATTTGTACATTTCAAGATACTTTTTCGCGCTTTCTTTCCAGCTGAAATCCGCCTGCATTGCGCTTTTTCTCATCGCATTAAGAGTGTATTTATCTTTGTATACATACATTGCGGTTAAAATCGCATCTTTCATCGCCCAGCCGTCATATCCCCAGAATTTAAATCCGGTAGAATTATCAAGCGGGTACCCTGTAACCGTATCTTCCAAGCCGCCGGTTGCTCTCACAATCGGAAGCGAGCCGTAATGCATGGCAATTAACTGCGAAAGTCCGCAAGGTTCAAACTTGGAAGGCATTAGGAAAAAGTCGCTTCCCGCATAAATAAGGTTAGCCAAATCTCCCCTGTATCCGACGTAAGCCCTGACATTCGGCGTGTTATTAGAAAGCCAGATGAACAAATTTTCATAAGACTTGTCGCCGGAGCCCAAAAATACAAAATCCGCTTCAAGATTTCTCAAATCGTTTTCTACCTGACGGATTAAATCCAGCCCCTTTTGGTCTACAAGTCTTGAAATTAAAGCAATAAGCGGTCTTTCCGGATTGTATTTAAGTCCGAAATATTCAAGAACTTTCTTTTTATTTTCTTCTTTATTATCGATAGAATTGATATCATAATTTTTTACCAAAGTCTTATCCGTTTTAGGGTTGAATACATCGTAATCAATTCCGTTAACTATACCGAGCAATTTGTTCGTATGCCCGCGAAGCGTATAATCCATTCCCTCGCCGTATTCGCCGGTAAGAATTTCTCTTGCGTAAGTGGGAGATACCGCAACAATTCTGTCCGAATAATTAATGGCTCCTTTCATCCAGTTTACACGGCCGTAATGCTCACATCCCCATTCATTGTAAACAATATCCTTGCGCATATTTGCAAAATCCAAAATATCCTCAAACCAAACTCCCTGATAAGCAAGATTATGGATTTCAAAAACATTCCTGGTTTTTGACCAAAATTCGTCGAATTTGTAGTTGGCTTTTATATAAAGAGGAATCATTGCCGTATGCCAATCGTTAGAATGGATTATATCAGCCCTGAAATTTAGTTGTTTCGCGTATTCTAAAGTCGCAAGCGAAAAAGCGATATACCTTTCATGTTCGTATCTCGGATCAAGCCATTTGGGATAAACTTCCTGAAAACAGGAAAAATACCAGTCATTTTGAACAAAAAATACGTTAATATTTGTTCCCGGAAGCTTGGCAATATGAAGTTTAAATTTTTGCGGACTGCACCCGAAAGATATCCACATTTCGGAATTTTCAAGTTCCTTTAATCCCCATTTGTTATAATCTATACACCCGTGAAGCGGAGTAAAAACAGCTATTTCGGCATCTTTTTCAAGTGCTTTGGGTAAACTGCCCACAACATCGGATAACCCGCCCGCTTTAGAAAACGGTGAAACTTCTGCCGCCGCAAATAATATTTTCATATAAATTACTCCTTCTTGCCGGAATTAAACCGTAAAACTCTCTTTTGTTATTTACTGAATTATAAAACTTCGTAAGTGCAAAATCAATCAAATGTAACAAATCTTTTTCCGATTATTCACACAAAGTAAACAAACTTGGATTTCTATCCAAACAAAATAATATTATACTGGAAGTCCAATTGTAAACTTTTCTAACAATGGTATATACTGGCTCTTGTGAAACGCAAAAAAAAATGTATAATAGTGTATGTGTTACACTTAGTCGTGGTAGGGATATCTATTGAAAATTACACCTGTCAATTCTCACTATCAAATCAGCAGCAGTAATAATAAAAAAAATCAACCGGCATTCGGTTCAGCACTAATGGGAGCTCTGAGCTTTTCCGGAACTGTAATGCAATGGATTGAAAATAAGGGTTATTTAGCTTCATTTCTTATTCAAGACGGGCTTGGTATGACGCTTCCGCGTGTTTGGACTGGATTTCATCGCGACAAAGAAGTAACCGGTAAATATAATGTTCAAGAAGGTTTGGAAGTTCTCGGACGGGAAGGAATGACAGGCCCGTATATAATCGGTGTTGCACCTTTTATGTTGTGGGCTGCAGGAAAATTTTGCAGATCAACTAACACAAATACAAGACTTATCAAACGTTTGGGCGAAAGCTTAAAAGATATGGTAAAATCTCCGGAATTTGATAAATCCATAAAAAATAATGCTAAGAAATTTAAAGAGGAATTTTTGAGAATAAATATTGACAGGATTTATAAAGATACAGTTCCGGGTGATAAAAATGCTGATGTAACGGTAAAAAATATTTTGGCGGAATTTAAAAATTTCGACACTAATAATAAAAAAGCTAGAGAAGCATCGCTGACAAAAATTCAAACAATGATTAATGACAAAATGGCAGAACATTCTGCTGATTTGTATAATGTTAATAAACTTTATGTCGGCAAAGGCGAGACAAAACAATTATTCGGAACCGGAGAAGTTTTTAATGCGATTCGCGATTATGCAAATGATGCCATAATAAATAATTCAAAACACTCTTCTATTGATGACCAGGCCGCCGAGAATATTAAGAATAATTTTGCGACAAAACGTTTGGGAATAAATATAGCAAATATTGTTGTAACATTGGCCGGACTGGCTTATATTCCGAAATTATACGTACGCGGTGATGTTGCGCCCGGCGTACATACACTTGAACATACAAAACAAAAACAGACTGATAAAAAAGAGACCGAAAATCCATCATTTAAGGGTAAAAATTTAAATTCGAACGGCCTTTGTTCAAAAATAGGTAAATACATTACAAAGTATATCCCGGAAAAATTTCAACAATTAATGGAATATGACGGATATAATTTTACAAAAACAACATTTGCATGCCTTGCAACATTCGGTCTGCTTGCACCCAGAGGTAAAAAGGCATGGGACAGAGCTGTTGTAGATGAAAACGGTAAAAGAGATTTGACCGAGCTTCATGAAATTTTCCTCAGAGACACGATTTCATCTTTATCAGTAGTTTTTGCGGTTCCGTGTCTGACCAAAATGCTGGTCAAAAGTTATGAAGATAAATGCGGCTTTATTCTTACAAACAGAGCGACTGACGGTAAAAATATGTTCCAAAAAATAGGCGCTATTTTGAATCCGTACAGCTCATTAGAGGTTTTATCCGTTGCTGATTTGGATGCAATATACGGCAACATAGACTCTAAAGCCAAATTGCTTAATTTTTCTAATTTTGTAAACAAAAAAGGCGGCGATTTGCAGAAAATCTTATCACACTCGGATAACGCGTCTGAAATATTTAACGAAAAAACATTTACTTTAGATTCTATAAAACATCTTTCAAAAGAAGAAAAAAATAAAAAGATTTTAAATCTGTTTGAGACATCGGAATTTTCAAAAGAAACTATTTCTAAAATCATGAAAGGTTCGGGTGATATCAAACATAATAAAATCGCAAAAGTAGCGCGCGGACTTAATTCTTTGCCGGGATTTATTTCAACTGTAGCAATTTCTCCGATATTATTGGGTGTTTTAATACCGATGCTTACTTACTACAATACAAGAAAAACCCACGAAAAAATGTTAGCCGCAAAAAATGCTCAAACTTCAAAGGCTTAGGGTTTTGACGAATCTTCCGGCGGTCTGGACTCGTTATTAGCTTCTGCGGTGGCTTTCGCACCCAAAGTCCCTAATACAAAAGCACCTACAGGACCTGCAACTGCAAAACCTACTGCCGCCATTGCACCGCCGCATATAGCACCTACAACATAATCTCCGAACTTAAGCCTGCCTTGAAATGATACCGGCTCCTGTAAAGGATTTGAGGTCGGAGCATTGGATGTAAAATTTTTTGAATGATAATTGCTTTGCCTTGGGCAGGCAACATTTACAGGATAAACTCTCATTTTACACACCTCTATATAATAACACTAACGCACACATTATTACTGATTCAAATATTTTTGTCAATACTCTTTAGTATTAAATTAAGATTATTATTGTTTTTATCATTATAAGTTGAAAAGACAAACCGGTAAAATATATACGAAGATTAAAAAACTTTTTCAAAACCTCTATTCATGATAAAATTATACGTATAAATTTAAGTATTATATAAATAAAGGAAATCAACTGTCATGAAAATGTCTAAATTGTTTGTGCAAACTTTAAGAGAATTCCCTTCCGATGCGGAAGTAATTTCTCATAAAATGCTTGTAAGAGCAGGATATATAAGAAAACTTACTAGCGGAGTTTATAACTATCTTCCGCTTATGTGGAGAGTTTTGAGAAAAATTGAAAATATTGTTCGCGAAGAAATGGACGCAGCAGGCGCACAAGAACTTCTTATGCCTTTTGTTCAGCCCAAAGAACTATGGGAAGAATCCGGAAGGTGGGAAGTTTACGGCAAAGAACTTATGAGACTGAAAGACAGACATGACAGAGAAATGTGTCTCGGACCGACGCATGAAGAAATCATCACTTCTATCGCGCGTGACGGACTCAAATCATATAAACAACTTCCTGTTAACTTGTATCAAATTCAATCCAAATTCCGCGATGAAGTCAGACCGCGCTTTGGCCTTTTAAGAGGACGCGAATTTATAATGAAAGACGCTTACAGTTTTGATACAACTCAAGAAGGTCTTGAAAGAGAATACGAAAATATGGCACAGGCTTATACAAAAATCTTTAAAAGATGCGGTTTGAATACCAAAATGGTACAATCCGATTCAGGTGCAATCGGCGGAAGTGTAAGCCATGAATTTATGGTAATTACGGATACCGACGCGGGAGAAAATGACGTATTTTATTGCGAATGTGATTATTCCGCAAATTCTAATCATGCGGTTTCCAAGCTTCCGGAAGCAAAAATTTGCGGAGATTACGCAAAAGCGGAAATTGTTGATACGCCGAATACTCATTCAATTGAAGAGTTGTGTAATTTCTTAAAAATTCCCGCAACTCTGATTGTAAAAACACTTGTATACATTATTGATAAAAAACCTTACCTTGCACTAATAAGAGGTGATAAAGCCGTTGAAGAAACAAAACTTATGAACGCGGCGGGCGGCTCCGACATAAGAATCGCAACCGCAGGCGAAATCGAAGAAATGGTAAAAGTAAACGGCTTTGACTCCGAAAAAGGATTTATCGGTCCGAACGGCTTAAAGGAATATAACGGTTATCCGATTACTGTTATAGCGGATGAAACAGTTAAAGATATGAAAAATTTTGTTATAGGAATTAACCAAAAGGACAAGCACGGAGTAGGGTATAACTGGGAAAGCGAAGTCGAACTTCCGAAAATCGTTACTGATATAAGACTTGTTGAGGCCGGAGAACTTTGTCCGCAATGCGGCAAACCGCTTAAAGTAACAAGAGGTATTGAAGTCGGAAATATTTTCCAGCTGGGAACCAAATATTCCGCACCGATGAACGCAGTGTTCACGGATGTTGACGGAAAAACAAAGCCGTATATTATGGGATGTTACGGAATCGGAATTTCAAGAACCGCCGCGGCAGCCGTAGAGGCACATTATGACGAACACGGAATCAAATGGCCGCTTGCTATTGCTCCATATCACGCAATTGTTATTCCCGTAAGCACTAAAGACGAACTTCAAATGAAAGTTGCGGAAGACATATACAAAACGCTTCAAAAACACGGTGTTGAAGTTGTGATTGATGACCGCGACGAGCGTGCGGGAGTAAAATTCAAAGATGCGGATTTAATAGGTTTTCCCTATAGAATTACGGTCGGAAAATCAATTACGGAAGGTCTGGTTGAATTTAAGTACAGAGAGTCAGGCGAAGTTTCGAATATTAAGCCTGAAGAAGCCGCGGAAATTGTCGTTACCGCTGTACATAATTTGAAATAACGGAGTTTTTAAATGGTATCATCTTATACAAAGAAAAAAAAGCAGCCTGAGGATTTATCTCAGTTAATGCCGCAAAACATTGATGCGGAAGAGGCGATTTTAGGCGCCGTCCTTGTAAGCCCGGCTTGCATGAACAGAATCGTTGAACATATTACGCCCGAATCATTTTATAAACCCGCGCACAGATATGTGTATGAAGCCATGCTTCAGCTTTATAACAGCGGCGAAGATAAAATTGATATTGTTTCGGTTTCCGATACGCTTAATATCAACCAAAAATTAGAGCTGGTTGGCGGCCGTGCTTTTATCAATGATTTAAGCTATAAAACAATTACAACCGCAAACGTTGAATACTACGCAAAAATCGTACAGGAAAAAGCCATTAAGCGCTCACTTATTAACGCAGGCTCCGAAATTGTTGCATCCGGCTATGACTTAAATCCCATAGAAGAGTCGCTTGAAGTTGCCGAAAAACTTATATTTAATATCGCTTCTCAAAAGGCTTCGCAAGCGCTTGCACCAATTAAAGACATTGCTTATGATACGTATGCGGAAATAGAAGAGCGATATAACCAAAAAGGCACATTAACAGGAATTCCGACCGGATTTTATGATTTGGACAGCTGCACAAACGGACTTCAAAAATCTGACTTAATAATTTTGGCAGCACGTCCGGCAATGGGTAAAACCGCGTTTGCTTTAAATATTGCACAAAATGTTGCACTGAGAGCCGAAAAACCGGTTGCGATATTTTCTCTTGAAATGTCAAAGGAACAGCTTGTTCAGCGTCTTTTGTGTTCGGAAGCGGAAGTTGATACTCAAAGACTAAAAACCGGAAATATGCAGGCAAAAGACTGGGAAAAACTTGCCATCGCAACTAACAATATTTCGGAAGCGCCGATTTATATAGATGACACGGCAGGATGCACAATTACGGATTTGAGAGCAAAATGCAGACGGCTTGCGATGGCGGAAAAAAATCTGGGCTTAATCGTAATAGACTATCTGCAATTGATTGAAGGAACCGGAAGAGAAGACAGAATGCAGCAAATCTCGGGTATTTCAAGAGGTTTAAAAATACTTGCAAAAGAATTGGATATTCCGATTATTGCGCTTTCCCAATTGTCACGTGCCGTAGAAAGCAGAACGGATAAGCGTCCTATGCTTTCCGACTTGAGAGAATCAGGATCAATCGAACAAGACGCGGATATTGTAATGTTTATATACCGTGATGAATATTATAAAAGCATGAATGATGAAGAAGAAATGGCAGAAAAAGCCGCAAACAAGGGGGAAGCCGAAATAATTATTGCAAAACACAGAAACGGCCCCGTAGGAACCGTAAAACTTCTGTTCCAAAACAATATTACAAAGTTCAAAAATCCGATAAAGACGGATGTTTTCTAGGAAGAATTTATGTCTTATATAGAAATTATTTTTCTTGCAATAGCTTTATCAATCGACGCTTGCGTGGTTTCGTTTTCTTACGGGCTTACGTTTAATCATAACAGATTAAAAAACGCGCTCCGGCTCGGTTTGTGCACAGGAATTTTTCAGGGAATCATGCCGGCTATAGGATATTTCCTTACCGGTTTTGTCAAAACGTTTATTGAACCTTATGCGGGAATTATTGTTTTTACGATTTTTATGTATTTGGGAATAAAATTCATAAAAGAAGCTTTTGAAAAAGAGAAAGAAAAACAGCTATGTATAGATTTAAAATGTCTGCTGCTTGTCGGAATTGCAACAAGTATAGACGCATTTTCCGCCGGAATTACTCTGTCTTTGTACGGTAACGGTATTTTAAAACCCGCACTTTTAATTGCTTTTGTTACTTTCGCCAACTCAATTGCCGGATTTTTTGCCGGAGGAAAGCTCAAAAATCTGCCGACTAAGTGGCTTGAAGTTACGGCGGGAATTTTACTGATAATACTCGGTATTAAAGCTGTTGTTTAATAAGAAAAAAATAATTTCTACTTTGAAGCTTCTTTCAGCACAGACCAAATCGTCGGTGAAGAAGTATCATAATCCATAATATCAACAACTCTGTAAAAAGGCAGTCCTGCCGTAGAAACATGCAGAATTCCGTTAAATTCCTGTTCGTTATTAACGCCGAAATGTCCGGCAAATACCGCTTTGACATTTTTATGACTATTCAAAATTTCAAGATATTTTTCCGGTTTAAATGTATAATACGTTTCTTTATCGGCAGGCGGAATTAAAGGAAAATGCTGGAATATAATAACATTTTTATCGGGATACAAATTTAATTCATTCGTAAGCCAATTAAGTGTTTCTTCTTTATAAAAACCGTTTGTTCCCGGAATTACATCCTTGGAACCGTCAGCAACTATAAAAATCATATCGTCTTTTTCAAACGAATAATTAGGAGTTTCGGGTTTGTATTTTTTATATTTCTTTTTAACAATTTTAATATATTCGGCTTTACTCATTTCCTTGTGTTTATTAACATCGTGGTCACCGAGTACAATATAAAACGGGCAGTTTAGTTTTTCCGCTTCATTCAAAAAGTCTTCCAAATCTTTTTTAGACGGTCTTTTTATATTATCTCCCGTAAAAACTACAAATTCCACGCCGGGCTGTTTGTTTATTTCACTAATTACAGACCTGAGAAGAGCCTCTTCGCCGGATAAAAAATTTGCATCACTTATTTGTACAAATCTCATATCTTTTGCAAAAGCGGAATTCATAAATAAAAAACATATCAAAATCAGTATTTTTTTCATATCTGCACCAAGTTATATTTCCATTGTCATAAATTTGTTTTTATAATCCCTTATTGTATTCATAAGCTCAATAAATTCGGCATATTTAACCGTATGAAGCGTTTTTGACAACTCTACGGAATTTATAAATTCTATAATAAAAGAGTCTTCAGCGCGTTCTTTAATTTTTATCATGCCCGTATCTTCAAACATTTCAAGAAGAACTTCCACAACCGGATTTGTAACACCAAGTGCCGCCGCAGCCCTTTCCAAATTAAATTTTCCTTCAAGCGTATTACAAGTATATCTAATCATGCCGGAAAAAGTTTTGAGTATCAGTTCTTCATTCAATTTATCATCGGAATAATTCATATAATGAATCGCCGCAGGTGATACTCTTGACATAATACTTTGCAAAATATCTTCATCAGCAGGATAATCAAATAACATCAAAACATCGCTTTTTTGAATGTTGTTGCGGTTTGCAATATGACTGCAAATATCTTTAAACGGCTTTAGTTTTTCCGCAATTAACTTGTCTTCTACAAAAGCGCAGATTGAAAGTTTTGAATTTTTTATATAATCATTAACCTGTGCTAAAATATTTGTTTTCTTTCTGTGATCATAAATTTTAACTTTTGAAGTTTCTTCTTCCTTCAAAGCTTCGGAATGAACATCTTTTAGTATAAGTTGTACGGAAGTTATACCGTTAAACGTATTAAGCTGGGGTGCAAACGCAATATCAAGTTTGTCTCCCGCAATAAGCGGAACATCCCCTCTTGACCACCAAACACAATCCATCGTTCCAGAAGGAGTTTCAACCACGAGTTTTAAATGCTCTTTTGTCGCACCCATAAGTTTCTTTTGTTTAAGTGTTAAATTTTTGACAACAAAAGACGGTGAAGGATTTGCGGCTCCGAACGGTTCCAGCTTTGAGATTTCTTCCACAAGCGAAATATCAACATCATCAATTGACAACTCCAAATCAACATCAATCGAAGGTGAAAGTTTCTGTCCGTTAAGCATTTCATCAACAGTTTTATTCAACGCTTTTTTTATTGTATCAAAAGACGCTTTTTCTTCGGAAAAAGAAAAACCTCCGGCAAGCTTATGTCCGCCAAATCCTTCCAAATATTCGGAAATATTGGATATTATGTCATAAAGATTTAATTCTTTTACTCCTCTTGCGGAGCAGCGAAACATTTTTGTTTCTTCCGAATAATTCATAATAAACGTAGGCTTATAATATTTTTCAACAAATTTTGAAGCCACAATACCAATAATTCCGACATGCCAATCTTTGGAAAAAAGAACAATCGCGTTATCTCTGCTTCCCGAATTACGAAGCATCTCATCTGCTTGCGCAAATGTTTGAGAACACATTTCCTGTCTTAATTTATTAAAATTTTCAAGCGCAAGAATTGCCATCTCAATTTCCTGTTTATTTTCGGAAATCATAACCTTTACTGCCGCATCAACGGTATCAATCCTTCCGGACGCGTTTATTCTCGGTGCAATAGTAAACGCTACTTGTTCTGCCGTAAGTCCGTTATCCGTTCCGACTCCCGCGATATCAAGCATTCGTTTCAAGCCGTAATGCCTTCCGGATGCAATAAGCTCAAGCCCCTTAAGCACAAAATATCTGTTTTCCCCGATTAGAGGCACAATATCCGCAATAGTACCGACTGTTACATAAGGAAGAATATCCATACAAAATGAAAGTTTGTCATATTTTTCCAAAACCGCTTGGGCAAGTTTAAATGCAACACCCACCCCCGCAAGTGATGTAAGATATTCTATCTGAAGCGGCGTAAGTTTTTCATCCAGAGAATTCATAGCCTTCGGATTAATTATTGCGTAAGCCTCCGGAAGAATATCCGGCGCTTCGTGGTGGTCTGTTATAATTACATCGCGCTTAAACGTATTAATAAATTTTACTTCATCAACACTGCTTATACCGTTATCAACCGTTATTATAAGTTTCGGATTCCTTTTCGACAAAAGCTGCACAAGTGCGGTTTTATTAAGTCCGTGTCCTTCCGTTTCTCTGTCCGGAATATAATAATCCACATTTGCATCCAAATATAAAAGAGTTTTCATCAAAACGGAAGTGGACGTAACACCGTCAGCATCAAAATCTCCGTAAATTAAAATATTTTCTTTGTTATCAATAGCTCTGACTATTCTTTCAACGGCGCGCGGCATGTCACAAAAAGCGTTAGGGTGCATTAACGTTATCTCAAGAGGATTTAAAAAATCTTCCTTTTCCTCCTCGGACGTAATGCCCCTAACTTCCAGCAGTCTGTCAATAATATTTTCTTTACCGGCAGTTTTACCGCTTGCTCCCTTAATTATCCACTCTTTTTTATTTACCCCTGTACAAGACATGTCATTTTTTCCAATATTTCAATAGCTTTTTCCAATTGAACGTCTTTTTTCGCTTCAACGTTTTCCTTAGTTAATTCTATCACAACATCGGGAGTTATGCCTTTTTTATTAATATCGTTTCCGGAAGGAGTTAAATATCTTTGTATAGTAATATTCATTCCCGCTTCATCCGGAAGTCTGTTAATTTCCTGTACAAGTCCTTTACCAAAAGACTGTTCTCCTACAATCGTAGCGCGATGATTATCTTTTAATGCACCGCTTAAAATTTCGCTTGCGGAGGCAGAGCCTTTGTTAATTATAACAACAATTGGTTTATCGGTTACTTGCTGATAGCGCGCTCTGGTAGTTGTCTTGTAACTGTCGCGGTCAACAGTGCTTACTATAACTCCGCCTTTTAAAAGCATATCGGATATATAAATAGCGTTTGTAAGCAGTCCGCCGGGGTTTGAACGCAAATCTATAATAAAACCTTTCATTCCGCTTGAATTATTCAATATCGATTCAATCTCTCCCGCAGCATTTTTGCTGATAAAAGAACTTAATCTTATGTATTGAATATCGTTAGGAATTTTAGTAGTCTCGAACGGCGGTTTGCATGAAACGGATTTAACTTCAATCTCATCTCTTACAACGCTGTATAATTTATTGGGCACTCCTTTACGCTGTATCAAAAGCGTTACGGTCGTACCTTTTTCGCCTCTTATTTTATCTGCGGCAACATCAATACTGATACCTTTTGTACTTTCTCCGTTAATTTCAAGAATTCTGTCATCTGCAAGAAGTCCGGCCTTTTCGGCGGGAGAATCCTCGAGAGGCGCAATAATTACAAGTTCGCCGTCTCTTAACCCGATTTGTGTTCCGATACCTTTCAGGGAACCTTTAATTGATTGTGTTTCTTCGGAAAATTCTTTCGGGTCAAGAAACCTTGTATACGGGTCATTCAAACTCGTAAGCATTGTCTCTATTGCGACATAAGCATCTTCTTTTGTTTTAAGTTTATTTTCGTAGCGGTATCTCCATTTCGACCAGTCTTGAGCATTATTTGTCGGATCATAATATTTTTTGTTAACAATTTTCCAAACATCATCATATAATTCGGCGGGTGTTGCTGCAAAGGCTGCTCCAACGCTCATAAATACCGCGGTTAATAATATGGTACTTGCAAATCTTTTCATAAACTACACTCCTCTAAAGTCAAAAAGCGCTTTTATAATTATTATACTACACAATTAAATTAACAATTTCAAATATTTAGAGGATTATTTGACATATAAGACAACATGTATTAAACTTTTTCAAATCAGACCTTGGATACGTTTACCTACATCTGCCAGAAAATTCACTCTTATAAGGAGTATGTCGGATGCGGTAAATTTATTATTTACCGCATCCTATAATCTAACCTATAACAGGAGCAACAAAAGTTCTTGCGGCCAAATCCTTATCAAGCATAAGCAATGCTTTCTTATCATCGCCAATTAACCTTAATGTTGCCAAAACTCCGCCTGCAGTTGCTTCTTCTTCAACCTGTTCTTTTAAATACCAGTCAAGCAAATGCATTGCAGCTCTGTCTTTAACCTCTTCCGCCACATCCATAACATGATTTATTCTTAATGTTACAAATTCTTCATGTTTCAACACCTGCTCAAAAATTTCCAAAGGAGTACTTCCTTCAACCACTGGTTTTTCTATAGCACGCAATTCAACTTTACCGCCTCTGTTGTTTAAATAATCAACCATTCCTATTGCATGCGCACGCTCTTCCTGAACCTGAACATCAAACCAGTTAACAAAACCTTGCAAATTCAGTTCCTGAAAATAAACTTTCATCGCTAAATACAAATACTCGGAATAAAACTCTTTATTTATTTGGTCATTAAATGCTTCTTGTAATTTTTCATTAATCATATTTTCTCCCTCCTATTCCGCAAATATTCTAACACAAATTATGATAAAATACTTCTATGCTTAAAATCTTTATTTTATTTATATCAATTCTTTTTATTTGGTCATTCATTATTGAACCGAATATTATCGTCATAAAAAAATACAAAATTAAAAATTTAGGAATAAATAAAATTGTTTTCGTAAGTGATTTTCATATATCAAAAACAGAAAAACGACGGCTAAAAAAAATCATAAAATTAATTAATAAACAAAATCCGGATTTGGTTCTCTCAGGAGGAGATTTTATAAAAGGACATACCGGAAAACACACCATGCCCATTGAAGAACAAGCGGAAGAATTTCAAAAAATAAACGCTCCGTTTATTACTGTTCTCGGAAACCATGACGGATGGTTTGACAAATACAGAGTACAAAAAGCTCTTGAAAATAAAAATATTATTGTTCTTAATAATTCAAATATAAAAATTAAAAATATCTACATAGCAGGTGTTGAAGATTTTCAAACCGGATATCCCGATGTTGACTCGGCACTTAAAGATACAAAACTTCCGAGAATACTTATAAGCCACAATCCCGATATATATTACGACGTAAAAAAAGAAGTTAATCTTATCCTCTCAGGACACGTTCACGGAGGACAGGTCAAAATTCCTTTTTACGGAGCCGTTACAGTACCTTCAATATACGGAACCAAATTCACGGAAGGTATTATTAATGACGGAAAAAATAAAATGATAATAACAAAAGGTTTGGGCACAAGTATTTTACCCGTAAGGTTCTGTTCCGTTCCGGAAATTGTTGTTCTTGAAAATGAAGATTCAAAAAAATAAAAATAATATGTTCAAAACCTGGCAAAAAATGTTCAAAACTATGTAGAAAACTATGTCAATAACTTGTAAGTTATTGACATTTTTCTACATTTTTTTAGAGAAATTTTTCTTTTTTAAATTAAAAATGTTCAAAACTGTTCAAAACTTTATAGTTTTCTACATACTTTCTACATAGTTTTCTACATTCCAACATCCAATATTCACAATACTTTCAGATAGTTTTGAACAGTTTTGACATAGCTTATTATTATGATTATTAATATATATATAATAAATAATAATAATAATAATAGAAAATGTTCTTTTTATTTTTTCATTAGTACTAAAAAAATAAAAACCAAACAAAATACATTTGTTTGGTGTAAAAGATTTTCTCTTTATATTTTTATCAGCTGTTTTTTGCGTATTTTAGAAAAGTTTGTACTTTTGTTTGCATCATTTCTTCGACTATTTGCCACTGTCCGTTTGATTGTTTTTGAACAATCATATAGGTTTTTAATTTATAACTCTCTCCTGTCGGCTGCCTAAGAGAAGAAATTTTATATTTTCCGTTTCCTTCATCAGTTACTTTAATATCGGAATAATTATTCTTATAATTTCTTAATTTAGCACCCGCTTGTCCGAGTTTCATTTGAGTAATATAAGTGGATGTATTTGTTGTAACATCCTGTGTTGTTCCGTCAGGTTTTACAACTTGTCTGATAATTTTTGCATTCGGAGAATACATTCCCGCAACTGCAGGACTGTAATTATTCGCTGAACTTACATAATTATTGAAAAATTTTACAACATCATCTTTGTCATCAGCGTATACAGTCAATGTTAAAAAACATAAAATAGTTGTTATTAATAATTTTGTTTTCATTTCTTACCTCTACACATCCGGCAAGTCGCCTTCTACCTCTGCTATTTCGTCACTGTCAAGATGGAATACTTTATGTAAACCGGCAACGGCATCTTTTGCTCTGGCTGCATCAACAAGACAACTTATTTTTATTTCACTTGTGGATATCATCTTTATATTTATACCCAAATTCGCCAGAGTTTTAAACATCGTAGCGGCTATACCCGGTCTGTCAATCATTCCGGCACCTACAATTGAAATTTTAGCGATTTTATCATCAACAAAAACATTACTGAAATCAAGGTTTTTCTTAACTTCTTCCAATATTTCAAGAGTTCTTGTAATATCGTTCTTATCAATTGTAAAAGCAATATCATTTGTATTCATCGCTTTACGTGCATAAGATTGTATAATCATATCAACGGAAATATTTTCTTTTGCAAGCCCGTCAAATAAAATTGCAGCCGTACCCGGATGATCTTTTACATCACATACAACAACTCTGACTTGTGATAAATCAGACGCCACGCCTGCTACAGGTTTGTGTAATTCCATTTTTTCGACTCCTAATATTAAAGTTCCTAAATTATCCGGTTTAAATGTACTTCTTACTCTAATCGGTACGTTATATTGTTTTGCTGTTTCAACAGCGCGCGGATGAAGTACGTTAGCGCCGACTCTTGCAAGTTCAAGCATTTCTTCATAAGATATTTCATCAAGTCTGGAGGCTCTTTGTACAATTCTCGGGTCTGTTGTATAAACACCTTCAACATCAGTATAAATATCACATCTTTTTGCTTTTAAAGCTCCGGCAATTGCAACAGCTGAAGTGTCAGAGC
>CALUSF010000028.1 GCA_944323325.1 Candidatus Gastranaerophilales bacterium | reverse complement strand
TCGAACAGTTGACACCGGAAGAAATAGATGAATTATTGGAAGAGTTAATTTAAACTTTTATTGAAAAAAGCGGTTGACTTTTGTAATCAACCGCTCTTTCTTTAAAGTGATTGATTATCTCTTCATACAAAGTTTGAATAAAAAGTTCCAATGTCGTACAGTGTGGGGAGTTTTTTATTACAAATCAAAAGCCGGTGTCAGGTTTAGATGAACCCGGAAAAGAATAAATTTAACTTTTATGGAGCTCTTGGTCATGACAAGCCATAGGTAGATTGAGGCTTTAAGGATGATTTGTGTTGTTATCGGGTATCAAAGTATATTAACCGTTTTTCCTATATTTAAAGGATTTAAAAGGAATAAAAATATAGTTTAATATATACAGGATAGTTATATAATTGGAGATATTTATGGATATATTTGCAGTCATAGGGCTGTTTTTTGGTATTACGATGATTCTTTTGGGCCAAGCCTTGGAGGGTGGTAATATCGGGCAGCTTTTGCAGATAACTGCTGCGTTCATTGTACTGGGCGGTACTACAGGTGCCGTATTATTAAGTTTTCCGCCCAGAACGTTACTTTCGGCAATTAAAATGCTTAAGAATGTTTTTATGCCTCCAAAAGCTGATTTTAATGCTCTAATTACCGAAATCGGCGGATTTGCCACAAAGGCAAGAAAAGAAGGGATTATTGCTCTTGAAAAAGAAGCGTATAATGCTTCTGATTCACTTTTGACACTTGGTTTGGGTGCGGTAGCGGACGGTACGGACCCCACGTTAGTCAGGGAAATGATGGAAAATCAAATAGAGCAGGAGGAAAATTACGTCAATAATGCCGCAAAAGTTTTTGAATCTTTTGGCGGATATTCTCCCACACTGGGTATTATAGGTGCTGTTATGGGTTTGATTCAGGTTATGCAGAATCTGTCTGATCCGTCAAAACTCGGGGCGGGTATTGCGGTTGCCTTTGTTGCGACTATTTACGGTTTGTTTGCCGCTAACCTTGTTATGATTCCTATAAGTACGAGAATAAAATTTATATTTCAGGATGTATTTTTATACAAAAATATGATTCTTGAAGGTGTCTTATCGATTCAGGCGGGTGAAAGTCCGGTTTTGATTGAAAGAAAATTACGTTCATTTATACTTGAAACAAACAAGGGCGAAAATACGAATGGCTAAAAAAAAGAAACATCCTGAACATGAAAATTTGGAAAGATGGCTGGTTTCTTACTCAGACTTTATTACGCTTTTGTTTGCGACTTTTGTTGTATTATATGCATTGGCGCAGGTTGATGCGACCGATTTTGCCAAGCTGGAAGAGTCTTTGAAACAGGCTTTCAGCCAGGGGGCTCTTTTTGAAGGACAGCCGGCTGTTTTGGACGGAAGTGATTCAATTTTTGATCAGCAGCAGGCAAATTCTTTTATTCCGAGCCTTATGCTGGAATATATAAGTCCGAAATACGAAGAAGAATCTTTTAAGGAAATAGAAGAAAGTATTAAGGACTTAACGGAGGCGGGCGAACTTGACGGTATAACGTCGAAAATTACGGATAAAGGACTTTTATTAACCTTTGATGACAAATATTTATTTGCGCCGGCATCTGCTTATCTGGATGCTAATGCGCGCAAGCTTTTGGATAAAGTCGGAGTATTAATTTGCAAAAAGTTTGTTTTACATTATATGAGAATTGAGGGGCATACGGACAGCGACCCCATCCATAGCAGACAGTATCCGTCAAATTGGGAGCTTTCTTCCGCCAGAGCTTCATCGGTTGTCAGATATATGATAGACCGGTTTAAGTTTTCGCCCTCCTTATTTTCGGCTATCGGTTATGCTGATACAAGACCGCTTGAAACTTCAATATCTCCGAAGGATCCCGCAAACAGGAGAGTTGAAATTCTCATTATGAAAAACAAGTATAAACGTGATTTTGAGACAAGAAATGACGATACATTAAAGTTAACGAAATCCCAGCAGGAAGCCATACAAAAGCAGAGAATGGCAGTAATTAAGGCGGTTGAAGGTGATTCTATTTCTCCGGCTGCACGGAAATTATTGGAAGATAACAGAAAAAGGATTATTGAAAAACAAAAAAGTACTAAATTGTCGCCCGGAAATATGGAACTTTATATTAATCTGGATAACGCCTCCGGAGACAGTGAGATGCCGGAAATTGAAAGAAGGGTTATCAAACTTAATTCAAATGTTCCGACAGATGAGGATTTTGGCTTATGATTCAATTTTCGGTCGGTATGTCGCTGGGACCTTCTTCATCTGTGGAAAGCGGAGTTGCTGTAAGGGAGATTGCTACGGGAAAGCTGGTTTATGTTGATAAGCTTTTTTCAATGAGCGATGTACAGCTTTTTTTTGATAACTATACGTCAATGAAGGATTCTGTTTTTTGTATTTCTTTGCCGTGGGATAATGCTATGCTCGAAGGCAAATGGAGGGTTCTTTCCAAGCCTTACCAGCTTATTCACTCGAATGAGGACGCATTTGTTAATAAAGATAATTGGATGCAAAGATTTTCGCCGAGAGGTTCGGAATTGTTTCTCAATTTGAAAAACTCGGGGGTTGATATTTCAAGATTTGAAGTTTATTTGACGAGACAGAAATTTAATTTGTATTCAAATTTTAAAGAGCGCTCATCTGCGGATTGCAAGTTTTTACAGTCGACGCTAAAGTATGAATACGGGTTTGACAGTCTGCCTGCCAATATGATGCCTGTTGCACAACTGGAAGCTATTATCGGCGCATTACTTGCAGAAGAAAAGTTGAAAAATAATACTAAAGAAATTTTCGAATTCAAAGGGTTGAGTGTTATAAATCTGCCCTAATAATTTTACATTCCTGTTTTTTGGTCCAGCTTGAAGTGGTCAATCAGCTTTATAACAGATAAAATCTCTTCATAAAGCTGAAAAAATTGTTTGGAGTCATTTATAGGTTTTACCAAAGAACAAATAGAAAAAGGATCCTTATTGAGTTTTAATCCGATTAACAAGTATTTGTCATAAAAAGCACATTGAACTTTATCGGCATTAAAAGCGGTTTTTATATTCAAAAGCCGTTCCATAAATGCCGTAGTAATTAAATATCTTGCTTCCACTTCATCATCAGTATATACATCAAATCTTTTATTAAATTTAACATCTTCCAATGATGTCCGTTTTAAATTAAAATCATTAATTTTGTCTAATGCTCCATTTAGTACGGTTTTGCGAATTCCCAGCTTCGTTAGAATCTTTTTAATAAAAGAATTAATATCATCACAATCAAGATTTAATATGTATCCTAATAGCGTTTCACGTTTAAACAATGCTGCAGGATATATAACAGTGTTACCGCAAAAAATTTTGTTCATATCCAATTGTACAACTACACCACTAAAGTATACTGTCTTATTCTTTCCGTTTTTGATAAAGAATGTAGCATCGCTGATTTCATAATTAACATCTTTATAATTGCCAATAAAAATATCATCATATTTAACATTAGACAAAGGTACAAAATGAGATCTAAAAAAGATTCGTTCATCGGACGGAGTTGCAAATTCCCCGTTAAACCATTGTATATTCCCGTAACAAGAACATACTGAAGGCATTATTTTTTCTTTTACCGAATTTTCAAAATATTTCTTTAAATACGGATATGTAAATATTGCCAACAAAACAAGTCCGCCGATTAAGACTTCTATTATTTTCTCCTTAGGATTTGAATTATTATCAAACAAAATTGATGCATTGAACAGAATTAATGCAAAGGCTGCCAATATAAAAAATATCGTTAAAAAAACTGCAATAAAAAGAAGTTTTTTTCGTTCAACATCATAGCATTCCAATTCAGGCGAAAGCTGTTTAAAAAAAGCCTCCTGAAAATCTCTTCGCATTTGTGTATACGATTTTTCTTCAGACATTAATAAAACCTATTTTAAAAAATCCGCTGCGTTTACGGGTTTCTTTTCGTGTTCGGCAGCTTTAAAGAAATCTACCGATTTGATATTAAGCATTCTTGCAAAAAGTGATGACGGAAATATTTCAACAGCATTTTTGAGTTCGTTTGCCGCAGAATTGTAAAATCTCCTTGCCGCAGAAATATGCTCTTCCACTTCATTATAAGTTTGCATTGCCTGTATCATTGTTTGATCCGCTTTGATTTGCGGATAATTTTCAACAGATACCATTAACTGCTCCATTTTTTGTGCAATTTGTGTATCCAAAGCTATTTTTCTGTCAATATTTGCATAATCAGTTTGAATGTCCAGTGCCTGAACTCTGAGCTTTGTAACCTCTTCCATTAAGCTGCGTTCATGTTCCATGTATTTTTGTGCAATTGCTAAAATATTCGGAATTAAATCATATCTTTTTTTAAGTTGAACATCTATAGATGCAAAAGCTTCTTGTGCTTTATTCTTCTTTTTTATTAAGCCCGCATAAATTCCGTAAATCCAGATGCATAAAACTATTGCTGCAAAAACTGCAATACCGAAAATAAAACTCATTTTTTAATCTCCTAAATATATGATTCTTAATAGTAACAGAGAAGGAATATTTTTGCCTCATTCATTTAATGTGTTCAAAATTTATCTTATTCTTTTGATGTATAATAATATTATGACACATATTGCAACAGCAAGAAAAACTTCGGCATCCGCACTTGTAAATATATTGGTAAAACTTGGAGTAGACAGTATTTTCGGCTACCCCGGCGCTTCGGTTTTAAGTATTTATAATGAGTTGGCAAAAGTCAAGGCAATAAAACATTATCTTGTAAGGCATGAACAGGCGGCTGTGCATGCGGCGGAAGGATATGCAAGGACGAGCGGTAAAACTGGGGTTGTACTTGTTACATCAGGCCCCGGCTTCACTAATACGATAACCGGAATTGCCAATGCTTATGCCGATTCTACACCTCTTGTTATTCTGGCGGGAGATGTCACGCATAGTACTAAAGCCGGAAAAGTCTTTCAGAGTGTGGATATAAAGGCACTTTCAAAATCTTGTACGAAAAAGTGTTTTATTCTCTCAGAAAACGATGATATTTCAAGTGTTATGGAAGAAGCTTTTTATACAGCAAATTCGGGTGCAAAAGGGCCTGTTGTGGTGGGGCTTCCCAGAAATCTGCTTGAAAAAGATTACATATCTGGCGGGGTGCACGGATGTGCCGGAACTTCCGAAGTATTAAATCCGGATGATACGGAAAAATTGGCTGATCTGATTCATAATGCTGAAAGGCCGTTAGTCCTTGTTGGAAGCGGATGCGTTGATGCTTCCGAAGAGGTTGAAAAATTTGTGTCTGAGATTCAGGCACCTGTTGTTTCAACCCTTATGGGTATCGGAAATTATCCGTCCGAAAATAATTTATATCTTGGAATGATAGGGGTTAACGGGACTTTGCCTGCAAATTCCGCGGTAAATGAAGCCGATTTAATTATTGCACTCGGCGTGAGTTTTTCCAATCGCTCAACTTGCCGCGACAAAGATTTTGCCTGCGGTGCTAAAATCGTAAGTATTAATATACAGCCGGTTAAATATAAATGTGAACTTCAAATTACGGCGGATATAAAGGAGTTTTTGAAACAATTTTTACATCACGCCGGAAAATTTAAATCTAATGAAAAATGGCTTGTTGATGCGGATGCGTTGAAAGATGAATTTGTTTTGCCGGAATATACTTCAGAATGCTTGCATTCTTCTTATGTGCTGGAGACGGTTTCCGAGTATACAAAGTATTATGAACCGATTGTTGTTACTGATGTCGGCCAGCACCAAATGCTTACGGCACAATTTTTTAATTTTAATAAGCCGCGCAAATTCATAACATCCGGCGGTCTCGGAACAATGGGATTCGGACTTCCCGCCGCAATCGGGGCACATATTTCAAACCCCAAAAATCTTGTTTTAAATATCACCGGTGACGGTTCTTTTCAAATGAATCTTCAGGAGCTTGCAACGTGCAGAGAACACAATATTCCGATAAAAATTATAATTATGAACAACGGATATTTGGGAATGGTGCGCCAGCTTCAAGAGAAGATTTATAATACAAGATACCAGGTTGAAATGATTAATCCGGATTTTACAAAGATTGCGGAAGCGTACGATTTATTTGCGGTAAGGGTGAAATCAAAGGATGAATTAATTCCGGCTCTTGAAAAAGCCATAAATCATAACGGTACGGCTATCATTGACGTTGTAATAGATTCATTTGAAAATATATAATTTTATTAAGTTAAATGCTGCTCATATAAGTCTGAAGAGTAATTGACAATAGTGTTTTAAATGTTATACTGGCGGTGTGGTGATGGTGTTTATAGGCGTAATAGATTAGGAGGTATTATGAGGGTATCTGCAATTAGTACGTATAATCGGCCGAATTATGCGCAAAAGAGAAATGCAAAAATTAATCAAAATTCTCATGAAAAGTTTTTAACGGCAGATCGGGGCGGGAATACTGTAACATTTAACGGCAAAGCGGGTAAGATATTGGGCGGTTTATTAGGCGGAGCGGCCGGAGGCGCTGCGGGCGGTGCTATTATAGGCGGCGGAACTCTGGCCGGCATGGCTGCATTGGCAGCATTGGGGCCGGTAGGAATTGCTTTAGCGGCCGCTTATACGGTGGGCGGCGCGTTGGCCGGCGGATATGTCGGTTCGGGAATCGCCGATGCAATTGAAGATAAAAATAACCCGAAAAAAAATCCATAATTGTTTTTAACCGATAAAGCCGACACAGACGGCTTTATCGGTATAATTTAAACACAGTTTTAGAGATATAAAAAATGATAAATGCGGTATCACAAATTTGTTTAAGTCCATATTCCAAAACTCGCTTGAAGAATGTTTCTTTTAAAGAAAACAGTGCGGAAAACAGTATAGAGACGGATATATTCCAAAAGGATACGGAAACATCTAAAAATGAAAAAAAACTTTCGGACCAGCAGAAAAAATTTTTGATAAATTATTTTGCCGGTACTGTTTTGATTTCAGCATTGATAGGTGCTTTTGTGTATCTTTACAGGAATAAGGGGAAAAATCATACTGATGATTTTATGAATATTGAAAACTACAAATTCGAATCTTTAAAAGACAATATTAAAGTTCCCGCGCTTGATACATGTAAAAGTATAAATAAAGATTTAAAAAGAATATTACAGCACCAGTTAAGATTGGCGAATGCGGATAAAAAGGTTCTTGAAGAAGCCGGAAGCCCTTATGTGGCTAACAGATTTTTGTTATCCGGTCCTCCGGGTGTCGGAAAAACATATTTTTCAAAAATATATGCAAAGGCTCTGGATGCGGATTATATGGAGATTTTGTTTTCCGATTTAAATTCAAGATGGGTTGGCGAATCGGAAGAGAAAATGGATCTTCTGTTCAAAAATATTATAAATACCGCTAAGAAAAACCCCAATAAAAAATATGTTGTTACCTTTAACGAAATCGATTCGCTTGTACTTCCCGTGGAGCAATTAACCGGCGGCAGCGGAAGTACGCATTTTGCTTCATTAAGAAGACAGCGCTCTATATTTTTGACGTATATTGATAAACTGCAAAACGAAGTTCCGAATGTAACCGTTATAGGAACGACAAACATGTCTCCGCAAAACAAAAATCTTGACGGAGCTGCAATGAGCAGATTTCAAAATGTTACCGAAATACCTTATCCTGACGGAGATTGTTTGTACGAAGCCATAAAAATCAGGTTAGAAAATGTTAAAGGCAAGGATAAATTTATATCCGAAAACAATGATAAATTAAAAGACTTAGCAAAAACTATGGCAGAAAGAAAATTTTCTTTCAGAAATCTTGAATATATAATTAACGAAGCGAAGTCAAGTTATTTGGATGAAAAAATATACAACGAAAATGCCGGTTTTAAATATGAATATCTTGAAAATGCACAGAAACGTTTGCAAAAATCCGACGGAGAACGCGAGGCGGTAAATATTTTTAAAGAGATGCAGAGCGGCTGTTAATATTTATACAATTTTGCCTTTTGAAAATATATAGCTATAATATAAATATGAAAAAGATAATTGCGTGTTTAATATTACTTAGTATTACACTTCCGTCGCATGCTTTTTTCTGGAACAGGAAAGATAAGGCGCTTGAAAAAGAGTTGCAGGGAAAAGGGTATGCGGGAACTTTGCCCAATCTGGAAGAAAAAACGGAAAAATCAAAGACCAAAGTTACCACTCCGATTTTTGAATCTCAGGAGGGGTTTAGTGATCCTTCCGAATTAAAACCGGTTCCGAGGGATAATCCGGCCTTTATCAATATTATTCAGAAAAAAGATAAGACCTCACAGTATGTTAATGATGCAAACGAAATTATACCGATGCTTGAAAATTTGGTTGATTGTATTGAAGAAGATAACGAAAACTTACAGCTTTTTGTTACAAGGGCAAATGTGCTCAGCATGAATATTGAGCATTTGTCAGAAAAGTATGCCGGAAAGCCGGAGAGTTATTATGAATCTTTTAAAAAGCTATTGGAAGTAAACAGATATGTTAAATCAATTGCGCTTTTAAGAAAAGAAGCTGTAACTTACCAGCGTTATCTTGCTTATACTGCAAGCGGTTCAATTTATAACCCCGAAAATATCGCAAATCAACTTCAATACTTGCTTGAAGAGCTTAACAGCGCAATTCTGCTGCTGCGAGAAGAAAGCTGATTCTGTAATATATTTTTCTTTGAATAATAACTAATAATTTTTTCTGCTAAAAATATTAAAAAAAGGTCGCAAAAAATATTTTTACGTGTTTTTATAGTAATAGAAAAAAGGAGATATACAATGATTAACCCTATCAAATTCTTAAAATCAATTTATTATGCAAACAGACCGCTTTATTCTAATTCTAAATCCATGGTTAAAATGTCTGCCGGAATAAATGAAGGTTTGCAAAGCAAAATTAATGCACAAATGTCCGGTTTGGAAAGGGCAGCAGAAACTATAGGCAAGCCGGTAACTATTGTACCTAAAGGTGATAAGGCAGCATTAATGAATTTTGGTTCTTTTACAACAGTATATCGTAATGACGATTTACAAAAGCAAATCGCAGAACGTATGTATGAGCATATCAACAAAGTTGCCAAAACTGCAAAGTAAGATAATAATATTGAAATCCGTTTTATTAAAAGTATGAAAATGAGTCAGATTTCTCATGTTCCGGCTTCTTTTGCTTCTAAAAGTCATGTTGCGTTTTTCGGAAGTAAAAAAAATGTTGCCGCAAATATTTTTGGAAAAAACTGCGGGGTTAAGAACTCAAGCCCCGATAAATTAAATATGGATTCCTTAGGGATGTTAGGCAATGTTTTAAAACTGTTTCCAACGGAAAGTGCGCGTTTTCTTCAGGATAGTTTGGTAAAATTCTGTGCTCCTGCCGAAAATCCTAAGCTTTTAGAAGCGATTGTTCCGGAAAATTTTGCGCGTATAAAAATGCTAAACAGTCTGAGCGCGTCGGAAAAAGAGACTTTGCGCAGAGATTTGCTTTATGGTGATGCGCCGGAATTTTTTATAACGCTTTCCGGATTGAAGCCGGCTTGTATTATCGGTGAGAGCAAGGTCGATTTGGGTTTTTTAAAAAAAATTAAGAACGATAAATTGTACGGCGAAAAATTTGATTTTGTACCAATAAAAATAACTGACGGCTTTCCTGTAATATATATATTGAACAAAGAAAAAGTTTTGGAAACTATTTCTGCAAATAAAGACTTTTATATAATGAAAATGGAGCTGGATAATAACAGTTCACCTGATGAGATTTATTCGGAACTTATTAAACAAAAAGACTTATATCTGAATTCACATTACCAATCAGGAATGCAGGATATTGCCGGAATTACTCTCGGATACCCCAGATACAGCTCAATGATGTATCAACTTGAAAAAATATACGGAGATGACGGAATTAAGTTAAGGAATAACCCGCAGCTATACCGGGATGCTTTGCTTGGTATTTTGCACGGTGAAAATTCGCCTTATAAAAATTTAGATAAATCGGAATTTGAAAAACTGGAAAATATTATAAAATTGTATAAATATAGCCCAAAACCGGGCAATAAATATTATAAATACGCAGTCCTCGCAGAGGAGCCGGAAGAGGCTGCCAGAGTTAACCGGAATACTACACGTTTTATAAATGAGTTTGATATTAAAAATCTGTTTTAATTACGGTTTTTGCAAAAGGTTTTCCAGCTCTTCTATTATTTTTACTTTTTTCTTTTCTTCAATATTGCTTTTTTTCACGGAATCGTAACCGATTTTTTCATCATTTCTCAAAATTTGTATTAAATTTTTCTTTGAGTTGTAATTTCCGGTTCGGCAGAATTCAACGGCATCAGCTCTGTTTAATTTATCTGCAATGTTGGTTATATCGCGAAAAGACATTCCGAGCTCTTCAAATTTTTGTGCGATTACTTCGTTTTGCTTAACGGAAAATTTATTCTTTCCGCTTCCTGTTTTCATAAGTCTGGTCCAACTGTCATTAAGGGCTTCTTTATCGGGCAGTGAAAATTCAATCTGATATTTAAATCTGCTCAAAATCGCGGGATTTAGTTTTACTGATATGTTATCGCTTTTAATTCCGTTAGGGTCTTTGTTGGTAGCACCAATAAATATTATATTGTTGCATTCTTCCTGAAGATAAGTAAGTCCGCGCTTTAAAGTGTTTATCAAATCTTCACTGTGTCTGGAATTGTTACTTCTGTCAATGGAAATTGTACCGTCGATTTCATCCATAAAAACGATAATTCTTTTATCGGGGTGGCTTTTGGCGTGCTGCTCTATTTGGTCTATCATTTCGGCAAGTCTTCTTGAACCTTCCGAGACAAACATTGAATCAAAAAATTCTTTGTCAATTTGGATATAATCTGCATCCAATTTTTTTGCAATTCCCATTGCTGCGGACGTCTTTCCCGTTCCCGGAACTCCCCAGAAAAGTAATGATGAGAATTCGTGTATATTATGTTCTTTTTTGGCTTCCGGATTTTTTAGGATTATTTCGTACGAATTAATAAAATCTTTAATATTATTTAAGCCGGATAATTCGTCTATCGACTTAATATTTTTATTATCTTTAAAGTTTTTTATTTCAATTTCCAATTGTCCCGAATCCAGCCTGTTTTTAAATCCTTTTTTAGAATCCGCCAGAATTTTTTGAATACGCGTTTTATCGGTTCTGATAAGCATGTATATCGTACTTGCCGCAGCAAGACCTATTGCGGCAATTGCTGTTATATTTTTTTTCCCCTTGTTATCCGGTTTATCGTGCGGGGATTTTTCAGCCTTTGTGTTTTGAAAACTTATATAGCTGTTATCTATTTTTTGTACTTTCATATTTGATACCTTAGCTGCTGTATTTTAAATCATCAATACATTTAGCAATTTCATTTATCATATTTTCAATTTTTTTATTATTAAGAGCTGCCGAAATACTGCTTCCCGCTCCCATAATTACTTCACTTATACCTAAAGTAAAAATACCGAGCATTGTTCTGTTGGTTGTATCGTATTCCCCGCCGTCACCCCAGTTAACTTCGCGGTGCCAATTCTTAATGGCATGTTCTATACTTTCTTTCCCTTTTCTTAATTCTTCTTTCCAATTAGAAGAATAGCGGTATTTTTTTGCAAGTGCAATAATCTCGTCTTTGTAATAGTGTCCGTTTACTATGCCTTGAAAAGATGTTGAATTGCGATTTGGATATTTGTTTGTGCAGTCGATTTTTTGTATTCTCATTTTATACTCCTAAAACTCCTAACTTTATTAAATATGCTAAAAAAATAATTTGTTACTTATATTAATTGATTTTTACAAAACTAAACAAAAAATAGTATAAGCTTTTATGACGCAAAATAAATATACTTTTATTTATTTTCAAGTTCTAATTTTTTTAAACGCAGTTGAATATCTTCCGCAAGTTTTCTGTTAATCGACAGTAAATCCCCGATAATTGCAATAATTCCTAATTGTACCGAAGAAAGCATAAATATTGCGGCAAAAATAAGTGATTGAATATGTCCGTTTCCGTTTCCGAGAAAATAAAAATACAAAAATCTTATAATCAAAATCAATCCGACAAACCCCAGAATTCCGGCAAGAGTTATAAAAAATCTGAACGGGCGGTATACTATAAACATTCTTATAGTTGTTTTCATTGATTTGAACACATAATCAAAAATATTTTTAACAAGTTTGGATTCGCGGAGTTTTTCATTTACTCTGATAGGAACCGATACAACCTTAAGTCCCTTAGCGTTTGCCTGCAGAAGTGTTTCCATCGTATACGTGTAATTGTCAAATATGTTCAATCTTACCGCCGCAGCTTTCGAAAAAGCCCTGAAACCGCTCGGTGCGTCTTCTACCGGTGTTGAGGACAATAATCTTAGGACTGCGGAACCGAATTTTTGTAATACTTTTTTAAGAAATGAAAAATCCTTGATTGATTCTATATTTCTGGCCCCGACAACAATATCCGCTTCTTCATTTAGTATGGGCTCAACTATTTTGTTAACATCTTTTGCGCAATATTGATTATCGGCGTCAGTGTTAACAATAATATCCGCTCCGCGCTTTAAACCTTCTGCAATACCGCACCTGAAAGCGTTTGCGAGACCTTTGTTCGGCTTAATGTCAATTACTGCCGCGCCGAAATGTTTTGCAATTTCAGCCGATTTATCCGTGGAACCGTCATTTATTACAAGAACATCAATTTCATCAATTCCCTCAATGCTTTTAGGCAAATCTTCCAATACATTTGCCAGAGTGGCCTCTTCATTATAGCAAGGAATTTGAATAACGAGTTTTGTCATACTAATATTATATGAAAATACAAGCTTGCACGCAACAAAAACGCGTAAGAAAATTATTTATTTTGATTCGGACTGTTTTTTATCATCCGGCTCGGACTCTTTTAATTTGAGTTCGGCTTCTCTGGCTTTAAGCATTGCTTGAAGGAATTTATCATCCTGAGCCTGTTTTTTTATATCCGCAAAAACGGCTTTTAACTCTTCTTCGCTTAATCCCTGAGGAGTTTTCATACAAACAACGAGTCTCTCTTTTCTAAAGGTAAAATATGCGGCAACAAGTATTCCCCAGAGCAAAATTCCCTGAATTAAACCTATTGACGGAATTGCTTCCGCATATCCCGAGCCGAGATTCCAGATATTCATTGCAACCCACCCCGGAAATACTATAAAGCCCGCGGCAAGGCAGCATATAATTAAGCCGACTAAAATCAGACCGCGTATACCCTTTATTTGTATTACATTAAGATTTTTTTTCATTTACTTTTCACCTATCATTTTAAGAAACTCATCCTCATCCAATATTATAACACCTAAATTTTGTGCTTTGTCTAATTTTGAGCCCGGATTATCGCCCGCGACGACAAAAGAGGTTTTTTTAGAGACTGAAGACGAAGTTTTACCGCCTCTTGCCTTTATCTTTTCGCCCGCTTCATCTCTTGTCATTGTCTGAAGAGTTCCCGTTAAAACAAAAGTTTTGCCGCTCAGTTCGTCCGTGCGTATACGTATTGCATTTTCAAACGTGAATCCGAGTGCTTTGAATTCATCTAACATCTTAATATTTTCAGGAGTTTTGAAAAATTCATATACGCTTTGTGCAATTTTTTCTCCGACACCTTCGATACCGGCTAAATCTTCTTTTGTTGCGTTCATTAAAGCTTCAAGTCCCGTAAATTCCGATGTTATGATATCCGCGGTTTCTTTCCCCACGTGTCTGATTGAAAGAGCCGTAACAAATCGTGCAAACGGGCGTTTGCGGCTTTCTTGTATGGAATTATACATATTTGACGCAGATTTTTCTTTAACCAAATCCAGTTTTAAAAAGTCTTCTTCTTTAAGCTTATAAAAATCAACCGGAGATTTAACCAGATTAAGCGAATAAAGCTGCGAAATAACGGAAGGGCCGATAAAATCAATATCCATAGCCTCTTTAGAAACCCAGTATTCCAATTTTGCTTTAATAACTGACGGACACTTTTCGTTTGAACAATAGAGGTTTACCTCTCCTTCTCTTGTTTCGAGAGGAGAAGAACACTCAGGACAGGTTTTTGGCGGTTCATAAACCGGCAAAGAGCCGTGTTCCAGTGATTCCATAACCTTAATGACTTTAGGAATGATTTCCGCCGCTTTTTTAATAAGAACTCTGTCGCCGATTCTTACATCCAGCCTTTTTATTTCATCAAAATTATGTAAACTTGCTCTTGAAACGGTGCTTCCCGCAAGTAAAACGGGTTCTAAAATCGCAACAGGAGTTACGGCGCCTGTTTTTCCGACTCCGATTTCTATATCTAAAAGCTTTGTTGATATTTCTTCCGGCGGAAATTTAAATGCAGTTGCCCATTTGGGTGCGCGAGATGTAAAGCCCATCTCTTTCTGGCAGGCGAAACTGTTAACTTTAATTACGGCACCGTCTGTTGCATAGTCCAGAGTGAAGCGTTTTTCCGCCCATTCTTTACAAAAATCAATTGCGCCTTCAATATCTTTTACGAGTCTTATATTAGGATTGGTTTTGAAGCCGAGTTTTTTTATATATTGCAGGCTGTCCCAGTGAGATTGCGGAATAAAATCCGCCTTTTCAACAATGGCTGTATAAGTAAACATTGATAAATCACGTTTTGCCGTAATAGTACTGTCAAGCTGCCTTAAAGAACCTGCTGCGGCGTTTCGCGGGTTCGCAAAAGGTTTTTCGGATTCTTTATTAAGCTTTTCAAACGAACTTACCGGCATGTATATTTCACCGCGGACTTCTATATCCGCCTTTTCAAAAAGCCTGAGCGGTATAGCTTTAACTGTTTTGAGGTTTTGCGTAATCTCTTCTCCGACAATTCCGTCGCCGCGCGTAGCACCTTTTACAAAGATACCGTCTTTATACGTAAGCGCAATTGCAAGCCCGTCGATTTTGAGTTCGCATACGAGTTCTATATTTTTCCCGCATTCTTTTTCGACGCGTTCATACCATTTGCGGAGTTCATCGTAGCTGTATGTATTATCCAGACTGTAGAGTCTGTATTTGTGCTTTACTTCTTCAAAACCTGTACTTATACCGCCGACACGCTGTGTCGGACTGTCGGGAGTCACAAGTTCAGGGTATTTTTCTTCCAGAGCTTTTAATTCCGAAAAAAGTTTATCATATTCAAAATCGCTTATCAGCGGATTATCAAGAACATAGTAATTATAAGCGTATTTATTCAGCTCTTCTCTTAAAAAATCAATTCTTTCCATATACCCGCCTTATTATTTACGAGTTATTATACCATAAGAAAATTACGCTTCAATCTTTGGGTTATACGAGATAACCCTTATTATTGCAATCATAATCCAGAATGTAAATTGGATTTGCGGACGGAAAAATACCGTATCAACGATTCCGTGAAACAGAATTCCGATAACGGAAACAAGCGCCGCTATAACGTAAACAGTTTCAATACTTTTTGCGGAAAATATAAATTTTACGGCTTTATATATGTTTGCACCGATAAAACCGATAAAGGCCAAAAGTGCAAAAATCCCGCTTTCTACGGCAATTTCCAGATAAATATTATAAGCACTCAATGCGTCGAATCCGGTTTTCATATACAAACCGTATATTTCTCTGAAATTTTGGTTTCCGACTCCTATGCCCAAAAGCCAATTATCTTTGAACATCTGTATACAGGAATTGTAAACATTAAATCTGAATGAGTTGGAACTGTCGCTTCTCATGGCAAATATTGATAACACCCTCGCCCTTAGTGCCGAAACGGACAGAATTACGAATGTCATAATTGCAAATATCCCTGTAACGGCCATTGTAAAAAGCTTTTTATACATAGGTTCCAAAAATTTATAAGTCAAAAGAACTAAGCCGATTATCTGCATAAAATAACCGATGTATGCCCCTCTGCATCCGGTAAATACGAGTGCGGCAGAAGATAGGATAAATATGAGTATGGCAGGCAAGGCGGTCTTTTTGTTTATAAAAGGCAAGACTAGTGCTGACGGTATACATGCAAGCATATATCCGCCGAACAAATTAGGATTATACGGTTTAAGACTGCCGTAAACTCTTGTCATAACTTCTTCCGGATTAAGTCTCGAAGTATCCTGCCAGCCGGAAATTTCGCCTACGGATGTAAAATTCTGCATAAAAGCTATCACTGTTTCTGACAGTGTGCACAGTGCAAAAGCTGCAAAAATATACTTTATCATATTTTTGTTATCTTTAAGATAATGAATTAACGCCGTATAAAATCCCAGATATGTAAAAGTCTTAAATGCTCCTTTCAGACTTAAGTAAAATAATGAAGAACCGGCTACGCTTATAATAACAATTAAAAAATATACAAGTAAAAATTTGTCCCCGATGGTAAGTGCGAACTTTTCATCGGGTTTAGATATAAGCTTAATTACCGTTAGTATAATTGCGAAAATCCCGAAATAGCCGATTGTATCTGATGAAGCAAAGGTTGATGTAAAAATTACCATAAGAATACAACAGCCTATCAGATAATCGATATTTTTAAGAATAAAGCTTCTCTCATAAACCGGTTTAAAAATTTTTTGGACAAAAGATAAAGCCGTATTTAAAAACATATCAATTTCTATCCCACAAGATTATTAGCGCCGGAGTCTTCAACATCAACATCCGAAAAAACTCTTACATCGGATATTGTTCCGTTAAATTTGTAATTTTCCCCTTCCAATGTTACGGGAAGCCCCATTTTAATTTTGTTTCCTCCTACAACGGCACCGTCTTTAGTGATTTTTGCAACATCTTTTATTGTAATAACCGCATCATATACTGAAGGCTGGGCGGGATCTTTTATCAGAATGTAATGTTCTTTAACTCCGGCCGCTGCAACTGCCGTTTTTCTCGCTTCGGATGAAACTTTTAGTACATCCAGTTCGGTATATGGAACATTTCTTATTGTTATGAATGTTTTGGAGTCGGCTTTGATAGGAAATTCTTCTCCTGTTACCGTTACGCCGCGCAAAAATACCTGAAATGTAATTGCGGAAGTTGCTTCTATCTGTTTATCCGCTGTTTGGCGGAAATGTTTGGTTGTCAGTATTCCGACAATAAGTGCGGCAATAACGCCTAAAATAATTATAGTATCAACGATGTTAATTTTTCTCATGTTTTACTCCTCTAATATTATTTTATCCGGAACGGCATTAAGGATTTCATTTATATTTGTAGTTGCGCATCCGTATTGTTTTACTACAATACCTGCCGCGATATTTCCGATAACTGCGGCGTATACGGGTTCCGCTCCTATTGCGAGGGCTAACGTATAAACGGCGGTTACGGTATCGCCGGCACCTGTTACATCAAAAACTTCGGATTTATTAAATACCGGAATATGTGTGTACTTATTATTTTTTTCAATAACTGCCATACCGTCTGCTCCGCAGGTGATTAGTACGGCTTCCGATTCCGTAGAGTCTAACAAAATATTACCCGCACGAAGAAAATCTTCTTTATTTCTCAAATAAAAACCGACATGCTTTTGAGTATCCGGCAGATTCGGTGTCATTGACGTTATTCCGCGGTATCTGTCCAAGTTCTTTTGAGCATCAACTATAACTTTTTTGTTATACTTTTTCGCGGTATCTACAACGGCTTTAAGTATATTATCCGTAAGAGTTCCGATGTGGTAATCCGATAGAATTACCGCATCGTGTTCCGGAACCAGTTTTATAATTTCAGCAATTATTTTTTCCTCGGTTTCTTTAGAAATCGGCGCATTAGTCTGACGGTCAATTCTTACGATTTGTTGTGTTATTGAATGGGAACAGGAGCCTGAAATTCTCGTTTTGGTAATGGTTTTTCTCTCCTTGTCGGTAATCAGGGAAGAACAATCTATATTAGCTTCTTTAAAGGCATTCCTTAAATCCTGTGCCTGATAGTCATCTCCTGTGATACCGATAACACTTACTTTCCCGCCGTTGATTTCCGAGACGTTATGTGCGGCGTTTGATGCGCCGCCTAAAATAAATTTGGTATGGGTATGCTGTAATATTATAACCGGCGCTTCGCGGGAAATTCTTTCGGTGTCGCCGTATACCATCTCATCCAGAGCCAAATCTCCGACTACAAGAATTTTTGCTTTACCCAAATCTTTTATTAATTTTACTAACTTCTCTTTATCCATCATATTCTCTGATTGCCTTACAGTAAGATATCATATATAATATACTTATATCATACTATAAAAAAGAAAAGAGAGTTACTATAGATATGCCCGGAAATAACGTATTTAATGACAAAGATACAATGGATATTAATGAGCTTGCTTCATTAAATGACGATATTTCGCCCGAGCTTATAGAACAATTGCAGCAAAAACTCTCTCAAGATGCAAAAAATTTAAGCGGTGATACTAAAAAGAAATCAGGCAATATTAATACAACAGATGATGCAGCTTTATTTGAAGAACCTTCCGAGACGTCTGCGCAAACCGAGAATGCAGGGCAAGATTCGGAGGCTGCGGATGCCATTCCCGCCGGTACTGAAAACTCTAATCCTGAAGAACAGCCTGAGCCTAAACCTGTAAAAGCTGAACTTAATTTTGATGACAATTTTATTAAAAAATACAAGGCAAAATTAAGTAAGCAGGCTCAAAACTCTCCGATTAACAATGCCGCAGAAACAAATACAATAAGCAGTGCGGCTTTTACGGAATCTGAACAGCAGAGTGAAGAAAATATAGAAGAGCTAACTAACGGTAATATAACGGAAAGAGCTCTTACGCCCAAACAAAAAGAGTATAATGACAGCCTTGATTATTTAGACGGTAATGTAAAATATTCTAAATATGTTATTTATATAGAACCTCAAAATGTAGATTTTATAGAAAGTTTGACCGTAAAAGAACGGAAAAATTTAATCAATCATATATTAAGGGAACAGGATGATATTTCGATTACAAAAGCACGATTTAAAATTATTCAAACAATAATCAGGCATGCGATTGTTGCAATATTAACAATTACAATATCTATTCCGGTTATTTATTTTACGATTAATGCTTCGTTAGAAGCTACGATAAATAACTATCGCCGTTCACAATCAATATTTCAGACACTTTATAGACAGGGCGGTAAAATTACTCCTGTAGACAGAAGATAAAAAACTATGAATCTTTTCCCATAATTAAATCTGCGGCAGACAATCCGATTTTATATCCGCCGATTGAAGCTGCGGCGAATCCTACGCCTTTTAAGAATCCCGGGAGGAATTTGAGAGATTTGTTAAATATCTTTTTAGTAGTGCAATAGTCTGTTAATGCTTCAATTTGTTTTTCAATAAACGGATTGCCTTTTCTTGAGATTACTAATTTTTTATTATCAAGAACTTTAAAATCACCATTCTTCGCTATTAATTTTTTTCCGTCTTTGTTGATTTCATACAATCCGTCGTTAGTTATTTGCATTTTATCTTTATTATATTTTACTGTTTTTGACATACCCAGAAAACTCTTTGCAGCTCTTTCCGATGCGAACATAGTTCCTAAGGCCAATCCTTCGCGGACTGCTGTGTCAGTTTTGTCATCAGAACATAAAACTTTTACTGCACTAGTTGCACAAATTAAGCCGTTAATATTGTCGGCTGTAAAACTTAAGACTTTCCCGATTCCGTTAGCAACTTTTCCGCCTTTTACCATGGATTTAATTGATTTTTCAGCGCTTACGATATCCTTTGCAATTTCACCTTTTGATTCTTTTGCAATATTTGATACTCCCTTTGCGGCGTTTAATACCTGGCCGCCTGCTATATCCAGGTTCATTGCTCCGATAAGAGGATTATTAGCAGCAAATGCATCTGCTCCGGAATTTGCCCTTCTTGAAGAAAATATTCCGCTTGATGTTATTGACGGCATTAATGCTGTTATTAATAAACCTGATGTCATATTGTATAAACCTTCACAGTACTAATGTAAACACACTATATTTATATAAAGTATTTTTACTTTCGCAAATTGCATTAAAGAAACAAAAGTTTACAAAAATTTACAAAAGGAGGATGCGGAAAATTAAGGCAAATACTGTTAAAATTTGGCATAAGAACCTATTATTCTGACGCTTCTGGCCTGAGGTTCCAAATCCTGAATAAGCTGTTTTATGATATCATCTTCTTTGTGTCCGTCAAAATCAATAAATACCGCTTGTTCTTCGGCATTGTTATTCATCATTTTGGAATTGATTTGAGTTATATTAATATGATATTTTACAAAGACCTGAACTATATCAAGAAGAGCGCCCTGCCTGTCATTCAGGAATAATACAATACTTGTTTTATCTTTGCCGGTCGGCTGAGTATCCGCATCCCCGATTACGATAAATCTGCGCTCATTATTTTTATCATCTTCAATGTGCTCTTTAAGTACATTCAAATTGTATATTTCCGCAGTTTTGTGCGTACCGATTATTGAATATGTTAAATTGTAATTATTTAACAGTCTTGCTGCTTCATCCATGCTTTGTGCAACAACTATATTTAGCTGGCGCGGCATTTCATCCCGGATAAAAATTTTGCTTTTGGCAAGCGCGTTCGGGTTGGCAATAAGCCCTGTAAGACTGTAGAATTCAGTTGTTTTGGATAAAATACAATCATTAACAGGTACAATTGTTTCCGCAAGAATTTGGATATTCTGATTCTTTGTCAAAATCAAGTTATCAATAGTTTCTCTGATTATACCTTTATAAGTGGTTTCGACCGGTAGAATCGTTATTGCGTTGCAATTTTCATCAACGTAATCAATGCATTCCTTAATCGAATTTAAAGAGCGCTGGTATAAATACAAATCATAAGCTTTGAACAGCTTATCTTTTGCAATTTCAGAATATGATCCTCCCATTCCGAGGCAGATAACTTCATTAAACTCTTCGAACATATCTAGTATTATACCTTAACATATAAAATTTTGTAAATCATGTTACGGGTTGACAAATTGTTAGGTAAGCATTACAATATCAAAAAAATAATGTTAGGAGAGTCAAACATGAGTCCTGCGAAAATATTAGGATATTATCTTGACCAGCCCGGAATGGTAAGAAATTTCTCAAAGATTGTTCCGCCGATTTTGGGAGTTGCTGCTGTCGGGATATTGGCGAATGATGTCAGGAAAAGTCCAGAAAAAGAGCGCAGAAAAAATTTTGTCCGTAATGGTCTGACTATGTTCGGGGCGGTGGGTTCTTCTCTTCTTGCACCCAAAATTACTTCCAAACTTTTTAAAACCGCTCCGAAGGTAGTTAATAAAAAAGAGCTTGAGAAATTTAATACGGAAATTATTGAAAAATATTTAAGTACGAATAAAACAGACTTCCAAATATATAGTATCTTAAATAAAGCAAAAACAAAAGTTTT
>CALUSF010000027.1 GCA_944323325.1 Candidatus Gastranaerophilales bacterium | reverse complement strand
CGGGTCGTAGCAACTATTATTGCTCCCGGTTCACCAACAAGCGGGTAAGAGATTTCCCACAAATGTCCTTGCTCTGTTTCATACTCTGTTTCAATATCTGAAATTGCACTCTGGCATCTTGGACACCAGTTTACTATATAAGCACCTTTATAAATCAAACCTTTATTATAAAGAGTTACAAAAACTTCCTTAACAGCTTCAGAACACCCTTCATCAAAAGTAAATCTTTCTCTTGATCGGTCAAAAGATGCACCTAAACGCTTAAACTGATTAAGAATAGCAGATTTATGTTCATTAGCCCACCTCCAGGTGCGTTTTAAGAATTCTTCACGCCCGATATCATGGCGGGTTAGTCCTTCTTTTCTGAGTTCTTTTTCTACAACAGCCTGAGTCGCAATACCCGCGTGATCGGTTCCTGGAAGCCATAAAGCTTCATAACCGCTCATCCTGTGATAACGGGTTAAAATATCTTGCAAAGTTCCATCCAGGGCGTGCCCCATATGCAGAACGCCTGTTACATTCGGCGGCGGAATTACAATTGTAAACGGAGGTTTGCTTGAATGAGCATCCGCCTTAAAATAATTCCCGTCTTCCCAAAATTTATACATTTTTTCTTCTGTAGACTTCGCATCGTAAACAGTAGGTAAATCTTCTATTTTTATCTTAGTTTCTGTCATAATATTTCCTCTTTATTAACAATAGAATAACATAAAAATAATGTATTACTAAATTCTATCACCGGGAATCTGTTTTGATACTATAAGTTTATGGTACGGACAAGTTTTATGTTTGTTTTCAGTATTGAATAAAAACGCAAGCGGGATAAGAAGAAATGCAATAAAAGCAAATGTTTCAAAGACATCAACATAGGCCATCAACCTGGATTGAGTAAGCAAAGATTTGTACATGTACGAATTTGCTTTAATTGTTGCAAAAGTTCCGGACGCATTCGACATAAATGTGTGAACCAGGGCGGAGAATTTTTGCTGAAAAACAAGATTAAAATTAGAAAGATTTTCAACAAGAAAAACCTGATGCATTTGGCTGTGCCTTGCAACAAGAGTTGATGCGACAGAAGCTATTATGGCTGTCATTGTGCTTTTACACAAATTATGCAAGCTTGAACCATTTGTTAATTCGGTTTTGGGAAGAGTTCCCAAAACGAGTGATGAAACCGGAATAAATGTCATAATTACCCCAATTCCCATAATTACCTGCGGTATTGCAATATAAACAAATGATACGCTTAAGTTTAGGTTTATAAAAAACAAAATCGAAATTCCTAAAAAGAAAAATCCAATCGCGATTAAAATTCTGTTATCGAATATTTTCATAAGGAAATTTATTGCAATCATCATCAATACACAAGAAAAAATACGCGGTGCAAGAGCAAAGCCGCTCAGCATAGCTGTATATCCCATCATATTTTGTAAAAATTGCGGAATAAGAACGATAGACGAGAATACTATCATATTAACCGATGCGCTTAAAATTGTTCCGATGAGAAAGTTGCGGTCCTTAAATAATCTCAAATTAATCAATGGTGCGCTGGTTTCAAGTTCTCGAATTACAAAAAATACAAACATACAAACTGAAACCCCCGCAAGCCAGCTTATCCAGGCGCAGTCAAACCAGTTATACTGCTGTCCTTTATCAAGTACAACCTGCATGGAAAGAAGCCACAAAACAAGAGAAATCATTCCGAGATAATCAGTCTTGTTGATTTTTTTTCGAACAGAAAGCTCCTCAATATTTGCATGAACCATTGCTATTGATAAAATTCCGACAGGAATATTAACCAGATAAATCCACTGCCAATCCGCATTATCAACAATAAACCCGCCAAAGGTCGGCCCCAGAATTGCGAAAACCATAACAGCGATTCCATACAAACTCATCGCAATTCCTCTTTTTTCCTGCGGAAAAGCGGCAAGTAAAATAGATTGAGCAAGCGGCGTCATAGGTCCTCCGCCAATACCCTGTATCAATCGTCCCAGAACCATTAAATTAAGATTCGGCGCCATAGCACAAACTAAAGAGCCAAATGTAAAAATACCTATAAATACTTTTAAAAAACGTTTTCTTCCCAGAACATTTTCCAGCCAGCCGGACATAAGGATTAAGCAGGAATTGGCAATCATATATGATGTAATAATCCAGTTTGCTTCATCAATTGTTGAGCCGAAATATCCGGAAATATGCGGAATTGCAACGTTTGTTGCTGATGTTGCCAGACAGGCAAACGAAGTCGGTAAAAGTATAGATAACGCCACAAGCCAGAGCGGTGCGGGTTTATGTTTATACACGACCTTCGCCATTACTTAACTTTAACCTCCGGAACAACCGACATGCCGGGTACAATGTTATATTGTGAAATATCTTCCGTAAACACAATTTTTACCGGAACCCTCTGTACAATCTTCACATAACTTCCGACCGCATTTTCGGGCGGGAAAAGACTTGCTCTTGCTCCGGTCGAACGCTGAATGCTATCAACTTCACCTTTAAATTTCTTACCGCCATAAGTATCAATTTTAATCTTTACAGGCTGCCCTTTTTTCATATTTGCAAGCTGCGTTTCTTTAAAATTAGCAACTATCCACATCTTCACAGGAACGATTGCAAACATCGGCTGTGCAACCTGAACATAATTTCCCTGCTCAACCGTACGATTAGTTATCCTGCCGTCAGCTGCAGCATATATTTTGGTATAAGAGAGGTTTAACTCATCCTGTTCAACCTCCGCCTCAAGGCGTTTAATTGAAGCCGTAATTTCGTCATATCTTGCCTTTGCTGATTTACTGTTTGCCTGTGCAGCGGTTAATTTATTCAAGCTTGCATCATAATCCTGCTTTGAAGAAATTCCCTTTTCATACATCTTGGAATACCGCTCATAATCAGCCTCTGCAAATTCTAAATCTGACAAACTTCTAGTAACCTGATTTTCGGTATTTACCAGAGAAGCTTTAGCCTCATCGAGCTTTGCCTTTGTTTCTTTAAGTTTTGCCTCATAATCTTTAGGGTCTATCTCCAAAAGAAAATCCCCCTTTTTAACCTCCTGGTTATCTTCTATATTCAAATGAAGTACAGGTCCGGAAACTCGAGGCGCTACCGTTATTACGTGACCTTCTATAAAAGCATCGTCCGTTGATTTATAGTAAATGGAATGTACCGCATAAAAAATACCGCACAGCAAAAAAACTATACCGGTTATACATGGGACCAGTACTCTTTTTTTCATATATTCCGGCCGTGTATCCTCAACTTCTATTATTTCTTCATCATTATTTATATTTTCGGCATCTTTATCTTCCACGCAAATCCTCCTTTATATTTGCAATTTTACTTTATCTCTAATATTCATATTCATTTTTTCCAAAGTTCTGAATGTTACGGCAAGCTCTTCTTCCGTAATATTTGTAGTTATAATTTTCCTTAACTCAACATCAGTCGGAAAAATCTTATCTCTCTCCTTTTTTCCTTTGTCTGTCACAACAAGTTTGTATATCTTCCTTCCGTTTGAATCAGGAATCTTTTCTATAAACCCTTTTTTATGTAATATTTCAATAATTCTTGAAATATTAGCCCTGTCTTTGAGAGTAATTTCCGCAAGCTGCCTCTGATACATTATTTTTTCGTTCTCCAGAAGAAGGTTTAGTATAACATACTGATCCGGTGTCAACTCAAACTTCTTTTCTGCAAAAGTCTGAGAGGATAAACCTCTTATAAACGTACCGGTTATAAAAACCAAGGCACCTATTCTTCCTTTTAAATAATCTCTGTACATCTTTGTCCTATTGATATTATAGTATTCTTGTGATGTAATTATAGCACAAGAATATTTTTAAGGAATAGTGTTATGAAAAAATTTCATATTATTATATTATTAATCTGTTTTATTCTCTCTCAGCCGGCATTTGCACGAAATAAAAATACAGAGCCGCAAAAACACATTGAATATATGAATATTGAATGGTGGGAAAAATTTAATGATGAAAATTTAACTAATAATTTGCTGAAAGTTTATGAAAAGAATTACGATTTAAAAAATGCGGCATTAAAAGTTAAAGAAAATGAACAGCTTGTAAAAATGCAGTTTGCAAATGAGCTTCCGTCATTATCATTATCCGGAGACCTTTCCCGTGATTTAAGAGGCCCTTATCAGCAGTACGGCAATATGAGAATACCAACGTATTCTCAATATAACTATCTTTTGCCTATAACTGCCGCCTATGAAGTTGATATCTGGGGCTCAAACAGGCTTAAAACCAAAAGTGTTAAACAGGAACTGGAAATTATGAAACAAGCGGAAAGAGCAACTTATATTGCATTAACTTCCGATTTTGTTTCCGATTATTTTAACCTTATTAAGACGGATAAATTCTTGGATATTCAAAACGAGCTTATTGAAACGCAAACAGGTATTGTCTCCAAAACCAAAGATAAGTACGAAATAGGCTTATGTTCCATAAATGAACTTCTCGCAGAAGAAAAAATGCTCACTACATTAAAAGAAGAAAGAAATAATCATCTAAAAACACAAGAAATTTTAATAAACAGCTTAAGAGTTTATCTAACTGATTCAACAGATAATATTGCAAGAAACAGTTATGACAAAATTAGTTTAATACAAGGGATTCCTACTGAATACAACACCGATATTATAGTAAACAGACCCGACTATATTCAAGAAGAAGATAATATTAAACGTATAGGTTTTGATGTAAGGGTTGCTAAACGCGAATTTTTGCCCAAATTTGTTATATACGGACAAATAGGTTTGAATGCTTACCATCTGGATACACTTTTTAATTCAGCTTCTCAATTCTTTAACGCAGGTGTTATGCCGTCTTTGGATTTATTTTCGGGAGGCAGAAAACTCGCACTTTTAAGATTTAGAAAATTAGAATATGAAGAAGCCTTAAACAGTTATCAAAAAACAATTCTTGAATGCATAAAAGAGATAAATTCCGGACTGGTTGATTATAAAACGGCATTAGAGAACTATGAAGAAGCCAAAAATCGATTAAATGTACAAGATGAGATTTATAATTTAATGCAAGACAAGCATACAATCGGGGCTTCAAGCGATTTGGATATTTTGTACGCAAAAGAAGCATATTTGATGGTTCAAAAGGAAGAAGTCTCAGACAAAATTAACTCTCTGATTGCCGCAATAGGTCTCTACAAGGCAACAGGCGGGGTAGATTTATACAAGATTAATACAAACTTGTAAAAATTTAGGGTTAAATTTCAATCCTAATTTCCCGAAATTTTAATTTTACTTAAACAAATATGCAATTCCGACATCTAAAAGAGCCACACTCCCGGCAATAGCAGTTATTTTAGCAGTCTTTACGACATTTTATCATATAAGTATAGTTTGGCAACACAAAATACGACACTGCAAAAAATAAAAAAACTAAAAAGAAAAATTCTTCAAAGTTTGTAAAGCATAAACAGAACTTTTAAACATTTATCAAACTTTACATACAGATTTTTTTAAGAATTCTTTTGTTTTTTGGCGCACCTCTTCATCTATTGCAAAAATCTCATCAATTGAAGGAGATTCTATAAGTTTATGGACACACATCATCTCTTCAACGGCTTTAATTATATCCAGAAGTTTTATTTTCCCTGCCAGAAATTCAAACACAGCCTCTTCATTCGCGGCATTTAAGCATGTTGTAGCGGAACCGCCGTTTTTACCGGCCCGATACGCAAGTTCTAAAGCTCTAAACTTTTGCAAATCAGGTTTTTCAAAATCAAGACGTGCAATCTCGGAAAAACTAAAACTTTTTGATTTTATACCTTCAAACCTTTGTGGGTAAGTAATCGCATATTGTATAGGAATATGCATACTCGGCAATCCGATCTGAGCAATTACACTTCCGTCTACATACTCTATAGCTGAATGCACAATACTTTGAGGATGTACTACAACTTCAATATTTTTATAATCCATATTGAATAAATGGTGAGCTTCAATAACTTCTAGTCCTTTGTTCATAAGGGTAGCACTGTCTACCGTTATTTTTCTTCCCATATTCCAACGGGGATGTGCAAGAGTTTGCTCTACGGTAGCATTTGCCATCTCTTCAGTTGTTTTTCTTAAAAAAGGGCCGCCGGACGCAGTAATAATAAGTTTATCCACGTCAGAAATATCTTTTATGCATTGATGAATTGCGCAATGCTCACTATCAACCGGAATTATATTTACACCTTTTTCTTTTGCAAGTGCCATTACAATCTCGCCTGCCATAACAAGCGTTTCTTTGTTTGCAAGAGCTATATCTATGCCGTTATTAATTGCCGTTATTGTAGGTCTTAATCCGATTTTTCCGGATACTGCAACCAAAATTATATCATTATCCTTGTTTGCACAAATTTCATCTATTGATAATGGTTCTGCACCGCATATCGAATTTATGTCGGAGGCATAAGCGTATTTAGGCTTAAATTTTTTAATTTGTTCATTTAATAAATCCGTATTATTTCCTGCCGTTAATGCGATTATCTCAAACTTATCTTTCAGCTTGTCAATAACTTCAAGTGCCTGTCTGCCGATAGAACCGGTTGAACCTAATATACTAATCTTTCTTCTCATTATTTTAACTCTTTTATGTATGAATAGTACTCGTTGTTATTATACAACGAAGCATTTTTAATTACCTCTTCTTTTGATATAAACCCCATTCTGTATGCAACTTCTTCAAGACACGCAATTTTGATTCCCTGATTTTCCTCAATTGTTTGGATATATTGTCCGGCTTGCATTAATGACTTGTGTGTACCCGTATCCAACCAGGCAAATCCGCGTCCTAATATTTCAACATTAAGATTTCCCGCAGCCAGATACAATTTATTCAAATCAGTAATTTCTAACTCGCCTCTTTTGGAGGGCTTAAGAGATTTTGCGTATTCAATTACTTTATTATCATAAAAGTAAAGTCCGGTAACAGCATAGTCTGACTTTGGATTTTCCGGTTTTTCTTCAATTGAAACCACTTTTTTGTTTTCATCAAATTCTACAACTCCGAACCTTTCAGGATCTTTTACATAATATCCGAATATAGTCGCTCTTCCGCTTTCTGCAGCCTTTACGGCATTATGAAGCGTCCTTGAAAAACTTTGCCCGTAAAAAATATTATCACCAAGTATAAGCGCGGCACAATCTTTGCCTATAAAAGATTCTCCTATAATAAATGCCTGTGCAAGCCCTTCCGGTTTGGGCTGTTCAGCAAAAGTAAACTTAACTCCGAATTGAGAACCGTCGCCAAGGAGTTTCTGAAAATTCGGCAAATCATGAGGAGTGGAAATTATCAAAATATCCCTAATTCCGGCAAGCATAAGAACAGATATCGGATGATAAATCATCGGCTTGTCATAAACTGGCAGTAACTGTTTTGAAACCGATATTGTACTCGGATAAAGCCTTGTTCCGCTTCCGCCCGCTAAAACTATTCCTTTCATACACACTCCTTAAATTTTATTAAAATCCGGGGATATTTTACTAACATTTAACGCCCTGCAACCTTTTTGCTTCAATATCTTCAATCCACTGAGTATTATTTAAATACCAATCTATGGTAATTTTAATCCCTTCTTCAAAAGTCAAAGACGGCTTCCAGCCCAATTCAGAGGTTATTTTATCATTACTTATCGCATACCGCCTGTCATGTCCCAGCCTGTCTTCAACATACTCAATATAACTGTCGTCTTTGCCCATAGCATTAAGTATCAGCTTTGTAATTTCAAGATTAGTTTTTTCATTGTGACCGCCGATATTATAAACCTCGCCGATTTTTCCTTTATGCAAAACAGCATCTATAGCCTCACAATGGTCATAAACATAGAGCCAATCTCTGACATTAAGCCCGTCACCGTATACGGGAACTTTCTTTCCTTTTAACAATCTCGAAATAAAAAACGGAATAAGTTTTTCCGGATACTGGTACGGACCGTAATTATTGGAACATCTGGTATTCAAAACAGGAAGCTTATACGTTTCATAATAAGCCCTTACAAGCAAATCAGCACTTGCCTTACTGGCAGAATATGGGCTGTTCGGTGCAAGCGGTGTTGTCTCATAAAAGTACCCTGTTTTGCCCAAACTTCCGTATACTTCGTCGGTCGATACCTGTAAGAACCTGACAATACCTTGTTCTTTTGCAGCCTGAAGCAGATTCAATGTTCCCTTAACATTAGTCTCAATAAATATTTCGGGATTTTTAATTGAATTATCAACATGAGATTCCGCAGCAAAATTCAAAACACAATCAACTTCCGGAATTATATCGCTCACAAGCTTTTTATCACATATATCGCCGTGAACAAATGTGTAATTCGGATTATCTTTAACATCATCCAAATTTGCAAGATTTCCGCAATACGTCAGCAAATCAAGATTAACAACTTTATAATCCGGATATTTATTTAAAATATGTCTTACAAAGCAGCTCCCTATAAATCCGGCACCGCCCGTTACGAGTAATTTCATTCTATCTCCTTAAAAGCCGGCTGTTTTTTGTCTTTCTCCGACAAAATCGGCTCAAAATCAATTTCCCAATCTATATTAATATCTTCATCACACCACAAAATACCTCTGTCGTATTTGGGTGCATATTCATTTGTCGTTTTATACAGAAGTTCTGCAACATCAGAAAGAACAACAAAACCATGCGCAAACCCTGCCGGAATGTACAGCATATTTTTATTCTCTTCCGACAATTCAACCTTGACATATTGCCCGTACGTTTTAGATTTTTTTCTTATATCAACTGCAACATCATATATTCTGCCTCTTGTACATCTGACGAGTTTAGCCTGTCCATAAGGTTCCGCCTGATAATGAAGTCCCCTTAAAACTCCCTTCGAAGATTTTGAATGATTATCTTGATTAAATTCCACATCTATACCATTTTTATAGAACTCAGATTTTTTGTATGATTCCATAAAAAAGCCGCGATTATCGCCAAAAACCTGCGGTTTAACCAAAATAACATCCTCTATTTTTTGTTTTACAAATTCAAATGGCATAATCGGATTATACCATAGATTACAATTCCGTAACAAACTTTTTACATTTAATATATTTATTGCTAAACTTAAAATAATGAAAGAATTAGATTTCATAAATATAATAAAAAATTTTGCAGACAAAAACATTATCGGAGATGATTGCGCCTATCTGAAAGATTTGGGAATTGTAATCACTCAAGATAACCTTGCGGAAAATATTCATTTTAAAACCTGCTGGTGCACGCCGTACCAGTTAGGATACAAAGCTGTTACGGTAAATATAAGTGATATTCTGGCAGCCGGCGCAAAACCCGAATACATAACAATCGGATTATCACTTCCTAAACATATTAAAACAGATTTTATTAAAGAATTTTATAAAGGCGCCTCTTCTGCATTAAGAGGCGCAAAAATTATCGGCGGCGATATTACGGGGGGAAAAAGCATCTTTATATCTATAACCGCAATCGGGAGTGACAAAGGCAGAAAAATATCTTCCAGAAAAAATGCCAAACCGGGGTACGTCGTCATAACAAACGGAAATTACGGTTTAAGCGCCGCCGGATTGAAAGAACTTATAAAGGGCGGAAATAATATTGATTTAATAAAAGCACATCTTGAACCGAAACTGGATATTGAATTTTCGGAAACAATATCGAAAAACTTACATGAAGAATATGCAATGATGGACACTTCGGACGGATTAGCTGACGCTCTTTTTAAAATAGCGCAAGAAAGCGGAGTCACAATCCGTACAAAATTTATAGAAGGTATGTTCGGCGCAGAAGATTATAATCTTGTTGCGGCGGTTCCTGAAGACTTTCTGCCGAAACTAAAAAAATATAAAATAATCGGCAAGGTTATGGAAAAAGACGATTGCATATTGCAAATAGAAAATAAAAAATACTACAACTACGATGAATTAGATTTATATGACCATTTTGGAGGTTAAAATGAAAAATTTTTCACTGATAATTACGGCCGGCGGAACTTCATCGCGCTACGGAGGAGAAAATAAGCTTCTTGTAAAACTTAAAGACAAAACCGTTATAGAAGAAACAGTTTCAAAATTTATAGACTTTGAAGAAATTAACGAAATTATAATTTCCGCAAATATTTCAATTACTGACACCCTTGAAAATATGTTCAACAATCCGAAAATAAGAATTATAGAAGGCGGAAACACACGTCAAAAATCAGTATACAATGCATTGAAGTTCGTCAATAACGAATACGTTTTAATCCATGACGGCGCACGTCCGCTTATAAGAAAAGACACTATTGCCTATGTTCTTGAAGCTGTTCTTGATAAGAATGCCGTATCAGTTATGACCAAAACAACGGATACAATAAAAGAAGTAGACGAAGACGGAAGAATCATAAGAACAATAGACCGCTCAAAACTCTATAATACTCAAACTCCGCAAGGATTTAAAACAGCAATAATAAAAGATGCACATGAAAAACTCAGGGACGGAAATTTTACCGACGATTGTTCAATGCTTGAATACTTGAATATTCCCGTCTACATCGTGAACGGCAGTTATACGAACATAAAAATAACCATAAAAAGCGATTTGGATTTTGCAAAGCTTTATATTTAAATACTCTTAAATTTCACTAAATCCTGTTTTCGCATTCTTATATTTTCCGGAGTAATTTCCACAAGCTCGTCGTCACCTATGTATTCAAGACAATCTTCAAGAGATAGTTCTTTATGCGCCTGTAATGTAACCATAACATCCGCGGTTGCACTTCTCATATTTGTTAATTTCTTAGTCTTACAAATATTTACTACAATGTCTTGCGGGCGATTGCCTTCACCTATTATCATACCTCTGTATACTTTGGTTTTCGGAGTTACAAAAAATACGCCTCTGTCCTCAAATTGCGCAAGCGCATACGGAATCGCCTCTCCCTGCTCGTGAGCAAGAATTGAGCCGCATCTCTGTTTCGGAATATCGCCGGCATAAGGCTTGTACTCATCAAATGTATGATACATAATTCCTTCACCTCTGGTCATCCTTATAAATTCCGTACGGAACCCTATTAAACCGCGAGCCGGAATAGAAAACTTCATATTTGTTCTGCCGTTTGCATTTTGCATTTCAAGCATAGTGGCTTTTCTGCCGGAAAGTCTGTCAATACAGGAACCCGCATACTCTTCCGGAACATCCACCAACAAATCTTCAAACGGTTCATACTGTTCGCCGTTTATTTCTTTATATATAACTTCCGGCTTGGATACCTGAAATTCGAATCCTTCTCTGCGCATGGTTTCAATCAGTATACCAAGGTGCAGTTCACCTCTTCCGCTTACTTTAAAACAATCGGTAGAGTCGGTATCTTCAACTCTTAAACTTACATTTTTTTCCAATTCGTCATACAGCCTTTTTCTAAGCTGTCTTGATGTTACAAATTTACCTTCCTGACCTGCAAACGGGCTGTCATTTACGGAAAAATTCATCTGCAAGGTCGGCTCATCAACCTTTATTAACGGCAACGCTTCAAGATGATTCGGATCACACAATGTCTCTCCGATATGTATATCAGAGAATCCGGCAATACCTACAATATCTCCGGCTTCCGCAGATTCAATTTCAACTCTGCCTAAATCTTTAAAACCGAAAAGCTTTGTTATTTTTCCCCGTATAACTTCACCGCTCGCATTTATCCAGGCAACCTGTTCCTGAGAATGAATTTTTCCGTTAGCAATACGTCCGATTACAATACGTCCGACATATTCGTTATAATCCAATGTTGTTGCTCTGAACTGAAAAGGCTTATTCACATCCCCGTCCGGTTCTTGAATATTTTCTAAAATACAATCAAGAAGAGGTGTTACATCTTTTCTTTCATCTTCAAGATGCTTTATTGCAAACCCGTTCAAACTGCTTGCATAGATATAAGGAAAATCAATCAAATCCTCTCTGTCAGTAAGTTCTGTGAACAAATCAAACACCTTATCCAAAGTTCCGTCAGGATCAGCTGCCGGCTTATCAATTTTATTTATTACAACAATTATTTTAATCCCAAGCTCTAATGCTTTGGATAATACAAATCTAGTCTGCGGCATCGGCCCTTCTGCAGCATCCACAATCAACAAGGCACCGTCTACCATACCTAAAACACGCTCAACTTCACCGCCAAAATCCGCGTGACCGGGAGTATCAACAACATTAATTTTTACGCCTTTATAAGTAATTGAAATATTTTTTGATAAAATCGTAATCCCGCGTTCTCTTTCCAAATCGTTACTGTCGAGTACACGTTCCTGAACTTGTTGATTTTCTCTGAACACACCGCTCTGTTTCAGCATACAATCCACAAGAGTTGTTTTACCATGGTCAACGTGAGCGATTATCGCGATGTTTCTTATATTTTTATGAGCCATTTCTTTAATCCCTATCTAGTGTTAAATCTACACTTATATTTTAAAATACAAATAATTAAATTACAACACCGCAAGTCTTACAACTATTTATTTAAATTTTTACTCATAACCTCAATAAAGTATTCTAAAGACCTGTCGTGCTTCAACTCGGCACTTTTTGGGAAAAAACATCCGGGAATTTCTCCGGCTTCGCGATGATTTCTCACACAATCACAACATACACCCCGAATCTGACATGTTGTAGAAGAACAGGTGCATTCCGCTATATTCTCATCTTTTTTGCATTCCATAATATTTACCTCTTGCTAAACTCACAACCGCAATAATTTTGGCGGTATATTCCCAATTCTTTGGATAAATTATTCGTCTTTAAAAAGCCGTCTTTTTTCTTGAAATCAATTGCTATATAATCAAGCCCGTCCGCTATATCATTACCTATTTTCGTAATCTTTTCAAAGTTTTTATGCGGGCTTATAACAAGTGATGTCGTAAATTTATTTATCCCGAGTTCCTTTGCTTTTTTTGCAGCCTTTGAAAGCCTCAGCTTTATACAAACATCACACCTTTTACCTTTTTCCGGTTCATTTTCAAGACCTTTTGCCGCAGAAAGAAATTCGTCATGAGCGTACTCTTCAATTACCAAATCCACCCAGTGATACATACAAACAATTTTCTGCGCCTCAAGCCTTTTTTCAAATTCCTCACGACGGTCCAAATTCGGGTTACAAAAATAAACAACGGGCTCATATCCCATCTCTTTTAACAATTCGATGGGATATCCCGAACAAATTCCGCAGCACGCATGAATCAAAATTCTGTTATTTTCTTGGTTTTGCTCCATGTTTTATTAAAATATCCTTTAATTCGTAATATGGTTTTACACCTACTATCTTATCACCGTTTACATACATGGTGGGAGTACTGTCAATTTCTAAATCTGCTGCTTTTTCCAGTTCCTGCTCTATTTCTTTGGCTGTATCTTCGGAATTAAAGTCCGTCATAAACTTATTCTTGTCAAACCCTAACTGTTCGGCAAGTTTCATCATCTCATCCGTTTTTATAGGCTGGTTCTCATACAGAAGTGACGCCATTTCCCAGTAATTACCCTGTTTTCTTGCAGCAATGGCTCCTTTTGCCATAAAGCAGGCATTCGGATGCATATTAATGCTTATATACGGGTTGCATTCTTTATCAAACGGATAATTATGATGAACAATTTTTATATTTGAAAAATCTTTAACCGCCTGATGAAGCATTATATTATGTATATAACACAGCGGGCAGACATAGTCGGAATAAAGTTCAATTACAACATCCGCATTTTCCGCACCCAGCATATTACCCTTTATGCGGTAGGGATTATAAGTAATCTTTCTGTATTTAAGTATTGCCTTTTGCTTTTTAACATGCGGAATAAAGTTATACGTAATACCGCTGTAACATAAAAATGAAACCACCATGATTACAAGTACAATAAAAGTTTTGGTATATTTTTTTGCACCGTCTATAAAGTCAATAAAAGTGATCTTAAAATCCTTTATAATCTGCGAAAAAGTGCCGGAAGATGCAACAAGAGCTATTATCAAGTCTATAATATACGTAATTACGCATAAAACACAAAGTTTGTGTATTTTAAACAAACTTTCTCCCGCAAGAATCATTGAACAAATAAATGCAACCGTTCCAAGAGCAGTAATATATGCGCGCGGTTCTTTAAAAACCTCCAAAAATTTCAAAAACTTTATATTTTTCAGTTTATCAACAATAGTCAGGAATAACACTGTCAAATAGAAGAAAATACCCCAATAGGCAAGAGGGATTCCCCAAAATTGCGATACGGTAGATCTGGCTGCACCGTCACAGTCAATAAAATCATTTATTGAGCAAAAGCTTGAAAGCGCGTATTTTTCATAATTTGCAACGTAATATATAAATGCAAGCTTTATAGACAAGCCCAACCCCAGTAAAGCCAGTATCTGAATTGCCAATTTCTTTTTATTTATTTGCATAAAACTCCACTCCCGTCTAGTCTACATTACTAATTCTAGTATATAATAATCTTTTTTCAATAATACAAATACCGAGAAGGAGTAGTTATAAGGTTTTAGCCCGACTGATTAATATTAAACAGGTCTTAAATAATTGTTAAGATTTATTACAAAATCATACATTCTAAGGATTTTATTTAAAACTTATACTGCTAATATATAACTATACTCCTTAAAAAACGACGATACACATATCCCTAATCAACAGCTATGCACGATAAAAAGTTCATAGCTTTTTCTTTTTATATTTTTATATAAAGGTTATATATTTATTACTGGTAAAAGGATGTTAATGGTAGCGGAGCATGTTTTATTACAAAATTAAAACACTAATAATGCAAAAGTATTAAAGATATATAAGCAATGATTGATTAAAAGAAGCTATCATTCTCCTAGAAGCCATATGTTTTAAAGTTAACAAAAAAATTTATACAGTATCTCAACACCATTTATTTCTCCTTATTTGCCCCTTTATTTCCCCCCCCTGTTATATTTACTCTTATTATGCTATAATATGGAAAAGTCTTTTAACAAAGGAGAGCGTATGTTTTCTATATCTAAACCGGCATATATAATATCAACAGTTGATGCTTTGATTATAATTTTTTCTACAATGTATTTTCTAACGAGTGTTACCGGAAATACAATGTATTTAATATTGTTAACGATATGGTTTTTATTTGTAATAATGCTTGCTTTGTATTCAAAGAAAAATTATGAACCTAAACCGTTTAAGATAAAAGATGTTTATTACTTGTTTGAAGGAGTTGCAATAGGTTCAATAATTGCGGCTATGCCTGTTGCGGCATTAAAATTTAATATTATTACAATTCTTGTGCCTGTAATGAATGCAATTGTAATATTTGCACTGTTATTGATTTTTAGGGCGTTGTTATTTATATGCGCTATAGTATTTAAAAGAGCAAAAAATGTTTTAATCGTCGGAGCCGGTCAGGACGGAAAGCTTATTGCAGAAGAAATTCAACAAAAGCCGGAACTCAGCTTAAAAGTTGTCGGGTTTCTTGATGATAATATGAATACAATTGAGGACGAAGATTCAACAATTCCGATATTGGGCTTAACTTGTGATTCAGAAGCAGTAATTAAAGATAATAACGTTGACATTGTAATTATTGCAGTAAAATCACGTATGGATTCAGCAATTTTAACGGATCTTGTAAAAGGAATTCCTCTGGGCGTCAAAGTTTGGAGAATGCCGAAGTTTTATGAAAAGATTACACACAAATATTTTGTATCAAAAATGACTGTTAATTGGCTTTTTTATGCGTGTGTAAGAAAAAAAGCATTGCTTTATGCTTATATCAAAAGATTTTGTGATATTGTATCATCAATTCTTATAATGCTTATAACATCTCCTATATCTCTTATTGCCGCTATAGGTATAAAACTCTCCGACTTTGGGCCTGTTTTTTATACCCAAACCCGAATCGGCAGATTCGGCAAACCTTTTAAGATGATAAAATTCCGTACTATGTATCAAGATAAAGTAGAAGATGATTTTGATGAAGATTTGAACGAAATTCATGCTGATGACAAACGCATAATGCCGTTCTGTAAAATCTTAAGAAAATTCCATATAGATGAAATTCCGCAAATGATTAATGTCTTGCGCGGAGAGATGAGTATTGTAGGCCCGCGCCCGGTCAGAGAAGAAGTTTATTATGATAACAAAGAACGCGTTCCTTTCTGGGAATGCAGAAATTGGGTACATCCCGGCTGGTGCGGATGGCAGCAGGTTAATGTTTGCGACCCGACTTCCGAAGAAAGACTTGAATACGATTTATATTATATAAAACACCGTAATATTATATGGGAATTTATGATAGTGATTCTCTATATCACAAAAGTTATTACTGGCAGATGCAAATAGTTGTTTTATAATCCCTGATACATACGCTTGCTTTTACGATAAGTTTAGATTATTATTAGTGGAAGATTAAGGCGGAAAGAGGGTTGTAAAATGGATGATTGTATTTTTTGCAAAATTATAAGCGGTGAATTCAACACTGATTTTGTATACGAAAATGAAGATGTTGTTGTTTTTAAAGATATAAATCCGAAAGCGGATACGCATCTGCTTGTTGTACCACGAAAACACGTCGCCTCTTTGAATGAGCTAGATGATGAGTTGCTTATGGGCAAACTTTTGATGACTGTAAAAGAAGTTACTAAAAAGCTCGGAATTAGTTCATATAAGACAATTATAAATACGGGAAAAGAAGCAGGACAGGTTGTTTTCCACCTGCATATACATATTTTAGCGGGGAATATCAAATTATGACACAATTTTACAAAGAAATTACGCCGGCTGGTTTCGGTATTGCAATTAAACAAAAAGAAGTTTTATTTTCAAAACAATCACCTTTTCAAAAGGTAGAAATTATTGATTCGGATTCAATTTTAGGTAAGATTTTGACTCTTGATGATTTAATGATGACAACAGAAGGTGATGAGTTTCATTACCATGAGATGATTGCACATATTCCGATGATGCATCATAAAAATCCGAAAACGGTTCTTGTCATAGGTGGCGGTGATGGCGGCACCGTAAGAGAAGTATTAAAACATGATACCGTTGAAAAAGTTGTCTTGTGCGAAATTGACGGTATGGTTATAGAGGCGTGTAAAAGATATCTTCCTACAATTTCATGCGAACTTAATAATCCTAAGTGCGAAATTTTAGTTCAAGATGCCATTGAATATATAAAAGATAAGAAAGATATGTTTGATATTGTGCTTATTGATTCTACTGACCCAATGGGGCCAGGAGAAGGATTGTTTACAGAAGAGTTTTACACTAATGTAAAAAATTCTTTAAAAGAGGGTGGTATTATGTGTGCTCAATCAGAGTCACCTTTTGTAAATAAGCAAGAAATAAAAAAAATGTATAACCTATTAAAGAAAGTATTTCCGATTTGTTCAACTTTTACATCTAATATTCCGACCTATCCCGGCGGATATTGGGCTTGGGCGTTTTGTTCAAGCACTGTTGAACCGCTTTCTTACTGGGATAAAAGAAGGGGTGAAGCTATAACCAAGACTTGCAAAATTTATAATAAAGATTATCATTATGCAAGATTTGCTTTGCCGAATTATTTGAAAGAATTGTTATAACTTATTAGTTTTCTAGGGTTCCGCACTAATTGTGGTCAGGTCCGAGAGAAAACGCACGGAAATATTACTGTGAACACGGAAGGATAAAAGCCTGGGAGATAATGTATCTCTCAGGTTTTTGTATATAGAAAGGTAAAATTATGGAATGGATACATTTATTAATTGCAGGTATTTTTGAGATAAGTTGGGCGATTGGTTTGAAATATTCTCACGGATTCTCTCTTATCATTCCGTCAATTATAACTGTAGTATGCATGATTTTGAGTTTTTATTTTCTTGCTCTTGCACTTAAAAGTCTGCCTCTGGGGACAGCTTATGCAATATGGACGGGAATAGGAACTCTCGGTACGGTTATACTCGGAATTTTGTTGTTCAAAGAACCTGCTACGGCTCTCCGTTTGGGGTGTATTTTGCTGATATTAACAGGTATTACCGGCTTAAAATTGCTTTCTTCTTAGGCTTAATGATTCTTAAGAGCAAAAATTTCTTCAGCCTGTTGGGAGCTAAGCTTATGTGCTCCGCCGAGAATTTCCGTATTTAAAACAATTTGTGCGTATGATTCAGCCAATTCAAGTTTCATATAAGCATCGTCCATAGTTTTGGAAGCAACTACAAATCCGTGGTTTGCCATCAAAACGGCATCATAGTTATCAAAATATTTGACGGTATTATTAACCAGTTCTCCGGAGGAAGGCAGTGCGTATTCGGCAAGAGGGATTCCGCCAAAATAAAATACGTTTTCAGCCATTACGGGGGACATTAAGTCTTTACCTGCGGCAGCAAAACTGCTTAGATAAGGTGAGTGTACATGTATTATGAAATTAATATCCGCTCTTTTATGATAAATCCCCGCATGCAATAGTTTTTCACTGGACGGTTTTTTCCCTTCTTCCCGGGAAACACCGTTAAAATCGGTAAATACGATATCATCATAGCTTAAATGCCCGTTTGAAGAACCGGATGTTGTTATTAACATTCCGTCCTGAAATCTTGCAGATATATTGCCTGAATAACCGGGTGTAAAGTTTTTTATATCACACTTTTTACCGTACTTAATAATTTGTGCTGCTAATACTTCTCTAGAGAACATCTTCCACCGTCTTAATATCTTCTACTACAGCATGTTGAAGGACAGGAGCTGATTGTGCATTCCTAAATTCGTTTTCGTCTTCATCCTTCAACTCTTCGTCTTTTACAGTCTTTTTGACCTGTTTTATTTCCATTCTGTCATAATCAACCTGCGTACCTTTTGCATCCATCATAACTTCAACCATAAAATAAGTATTTTGTCTTATAAAATCATATCCCAGATTAAATTTAACATCTTCAGGTCCTATAGAAATATAGAAAGAGTTTTCTTGGAAAGGCTCACCGTTAGGAGAATCGCCGGATAAGTTTATTGAACCAAACCAGGAAACCGTAAGATATTTATGAAGTCTTAAATATTCTCTTATGTAGAAGTTTGATTTACCATACCTGTATGCATCAAAAACCGGTATAGGCGAGTTGTCATCATATACAGAATGATAGTATCCTATATCCTGCATCCAACGTTTGTACTGCATGTGCATTCTGGGACCGATTCTTCCGATAACTTGAGTATCTCCGGTTCCGTATAATGCGGCAGATAATTGTGATGAAATATCAAAGCTTAGTGCAGTTTGTTTTTCTTCATTTCTGTGCTGCCAGATATTTTGCTCAGCTTGTGCCATATATCTGGTTCTTAAAGTACCTATTTGTGCGCCATGGAGCCTGTCATAAGTTGTATCTTCATCAATATCATGATAATAACCGAAATCCAATCTATGCGCAAAGCTTGAAGTATGCCCTTTAAGCAAAAAGTCTTTGCTGCTGTATGCTTTTTCGTATACTAAATCAATACCATATTTAGGACGGCGTCTTCCTAAGAACCATTCGTTCATATAATCGTTCATACCGTATTGCAAATATAAGTTATCATCTAAACGTTGTTTACCTCTGATTAAAAATTTACTTTGAGATGTACCGTATGCAACCTGCGTTCTGTTTGTTGCGCTTTGGTAACGAGCCAAACCGCCGATACCAATTCTGTGATAATAGTTTAAGAAAGGCACAGCCTTCAATACAGCACCGTGTGGCAGTTCGAATACAAAGCCCGGTCCGATAAACATACCTAATCCCCGGTAGGAACCTAATTCCCAAGAAGACGTTTCTGCATAGTCATTGTTCTTGTTTGTATAAACTCTTATAGACGGAACTTTGAGTAATGTTCTCTTACCTTTAAACAAAGTCGCATTCTTAATTGCTACAATTTCCAAATCGCCTTTCTGAGTTATTTTTATATCTTTGGCTTTAACTCTCACAAGTCCTTTTTCCATATCACTGGTCAAGGTTTCACTTTTAGGAACTATCATCTGTGATAATATAGGTCCTCTGTTTGAAGAACGGAAATTTATAGGAAATGTTTCGTCAACTGTAATAGAGCCGTTTTCCTGAACAATTTTATCGCCGTATACATATCCCTTTTTAGCCCTGATTTCAAAAGTTGCAGAACTTGTTACCGGATTTTCTATAAGCGCATTTTCTTCGTTCATATCAACAAAAATATAATCTCCGGTTATAGTTTGGCCATTTTTTATAATTCGGACGTTGTCTTCGGCTTTAATAGTATTGTTCATTCTGTCATAAGTTATTTTATCAGCCTTTACAACAGTTCCTTGCTTTACAAATTCAACGTTTACATCGCCCGTTGCTACTACGCAATATGTCTCAGTATCATAATCCATATTTTCGCAGTCAAGAATAATATTTTCCGTGTCTTCTTGTTCAACAGCTTTTTCTTTTTTTGATTTACGCTGCCAAAAACGTTTTGCTTTTTTTTGCTCAACAACGGATTCTTCATCTGCTTCAAATCCGTCCGGCATCATACCGTCCTCAAAATTTTCTTCAATTTCCTTGGATGCATATTCCGAAGTATCAAGCTCGGCTCCGGTTATATCTTCCTGCGGAGCAACCGGGGCATACTGCATATTCTTTGCGTCGCGTTCTTTTAGTTTCTTTTTTATTAATAGACGGGCTTTTTTTATAGGCGGTAATGTCGGGGTTCGCTGCGGAACACCGGACTCCTTTTTTTCCTGCTCAAGTTGGACTGCCGGAGGGGTAAAGAACGCATCTCCGGTAAAGTCCGAAGGATCGACAAACGAGTATTCGGCAAAAACTGTGTTTACCGTTAGAAACAATGCTATTAATAATGTTGTGAATTTTTTATTCAATTATATTATTTCCTGTTTTATATATAGTTTAAAGGATTATTCGGTTGACCGTTAACTCTAACTTCAAAATGACAATGCGGTCCGGTACTGTAACCGGTTGTGCCTTCATAGCCTAAAACCTGTCCCTTTGAAACTCTTTGCCCATTTGATACCGCTATAGAATTCATGTGAGCGTACAGAGTTGTAATCGGTTTACCGTTTATTATGCCATGTTCTAAGATAACAACCTTGCCATATCCGCCGTACCAACCCGAGTATATTACCTTACCGGAATTCGAAGCTCTTATTGCGCCAAGATTAGGGCCGCCGATATCAACTCCTGAATGGAAAGATTTACTGTTAAAAATAGGGTGTGTCCTCCAGCCGAAAGGTGATGTAATTCTGCCCTGAATCGGTTTCATGAACCCTGATGCGACCTGAACATTTGTATCCTTAGCGGTTTTATTTATATAAGAGCCGATACTTGCTGATTGTTTGGCAAGTTCTTTTTCCGCTCTTTCATAAGCAACACGGTCCGTTCTAAGCTTGTTTATCATGCTTTCATTTTTGGCAATGGCTTTATCAATGTATTCTCTTTGGGAATTTATTGAAGCAACGGAACGCTCAAGGTTACGTTTTCTCGCTTCAATATTATATTTTAAAGTTGCGATTTCCTGAGCTTTTTGTTTAGCCGCAGCCATTCTCATGAAATCTTCTTTCAGAATGATTTTTTTGTAATACATTCTGTCCACAAGCATATTAATATCTTCAGATGTTATAAGAAGTTCAAAGAATGTTCGCTGTGTCTTAAAAACTTTTCTGATATGACTTGCCAGAATGGAATTTAAATTATTATATTCGGCAGAAGCCTTATCTAACCGGGCTTGCATGCCCTCTAACTGCTTTTGAGCTGCAACTATTTCTGTTTTTGACTGATGAAGCGAGTTAGTAGCATTTTCCAGCTTTTGCTGGTTTTTATATAACTTATTCGTTTCAAGGCTTTCTAACCATTTTAAATGATTAATTTTAGCTCTTGTTCGTTTTTTTTGGGTTTCTAAATCCTGAGTTGCAAAAGAAGTACAACACGCAAACGTATTGAAAACTATTGCCAAAAATATTAAAATATTT
>CALUSF010000026.1 GCA_944323325.1 Candidatus Gastranaerophilales bacterium | reverse complement strand
ATATATTGTTACAAATCGTTACAATTATCCTTAGGGCTGATGCACACTTCTGACAAAACTTACATGTTTCCGCAAACTCAAAAAAAACAGGTAAATGTGTATGTCAGAAATTTTTGTTTTAGGCTTATTTTTTGAACGCTTCAAAGGAATTATCTATTTTTAAAATATTTGTAATTTTGCAGTTTTTAAAATACAGGAAGCTGATTACCTGAGTTATCGAGTTGACACCGAATTTCGCCGGTAATATTTGGTGTATGACTGCCTGAATAAATTCATCATCTTCGCTGCAGCCCAGAACAGTACGATTAAGATGGTTAACAGTCCACCCGCCGTCAGCAAGTTTTGTCAGGATAGTATTTTCCAGTGCGGATAACTTCGGTACGTAATGTAAGTTGCATTCAAGCATCCATTTATACAGCAGGTGAAAATTTAAATAAAACTTTTGCGGTATAATAGTCACGTAATCATTAATATATTTGCGACACAATTCATAGATAAAGGAATTTATTAACCTGTAATCGTTACTGTCCGTAATGGACAGGTGTCTTTTTAAATGTTTTAGAAAATCTTTAAATTCTCTATCCGTTTGAAACAGTATTTCGGTTTCTTTTATGTTTTCTTCGTAGATTTCACGGCAGGTATAAGAATTAATTATTTTTTGGTATTGAAATAATACTTGTTCGGGAACTCGTTTTAAATCAGCAATAAATGCGTTGAGGAAAAAAAAATCTTCTACAGTTCTTTTTTTTACGATTTCAAATACCATATCTTCATTAACGCTTTCTTCTTCGTCAATGAAAAGTCCCTTTTTGAGTTCAATAAGCTTTTGATACTGCCTTGTAATAATATTAAAATCCGGAGAGCTGAAAGGAATTACAGACCAGGTGTACTGCATAGAAACTTCCTCCTTTCCTGTCACACACTACTGTTTATGATGAATTGTTTTGTTATGCTGAATTTGTTTCAACATCTTACCAGTATGGTATTATACTTGTTTTTTGGCAAGCTCCCGAAACAAGTTCGGGATGACATTTTTATTATTTTTAAGTATAATATTTGTTTTTATTCATCTTTTAGTTTTTTACATAAAATTATCTTAGACACTTATGTTGTAGATAAATAAATGTGTATATTTCAAATTTACCGTCAAATTTGAAGTGCTATTTAAATACTAACTTACCGTTTAAAAATATACAATAGGTAAGGTGACTAGTTGTTAAATTTTAAATTCTGAAGGGGTAATAATTAATTATCAAAGAGGGATACTTTTAAAGTATCCCTCTTTATTTTCAAATTATATGTTAGCAGTAGCTTTAGGGCCTGCATTCACAATCTCTGCCGGCATATTCGGATACTTGCTTGAGAAATTATCCGCAAACATTTGTGCCAGTTTGTTAGCAGCGCTGTCATAAGCATGTTTATCAGTCCACATACCTCTTGCATCAAGCATTTCATCCGGAACGCCCGGGCAGGATACGGGATAATCAACATTAAATATGTCGTGATGTTTAAATTCAATATTATCAAAAGAACCGTTAAGTGCTGCCGTTACCATAGCTCTTGTATAGCTCAATTTCATACGTTTAGCACCTGATGCGGCACTTCCGCCAGCCCATCCCGTATTTACAAGATAAACTTTTGTGCCGTATTTGTCGAGTTTTTCTCCGAGCATTTCCGCATAAACAGAAGCATCCATAGGCATAAACGGTTCACCAAAAAGTGTTGAGAATGTAGGCTGCGGCTCGGTTACTCCTCTTTCAGTTCCTGCAAGTTTAGATGTAAATCCTGTTACAAAATGGTACATAGCGGCGTTTTTATCCAATCTTGAAATCGGAGGAAGTACGCCGAAAGCATCAGCTGTTAAGAATATAACAACTTTTGGAATTCCGCCTTTTGAAGGGATTTGCGCATTGTTAATATAATCAATCGGATATCCTACACGTGTATTTTCCGTAAGGCTTCCGTCATTAAAGTCTAATTCTCTTGTTTTTGAATCCATAACAACGTTTTCTACCAAAGAGCCGAATTTTATTGCATTATAGATATCCGGTTCATTTTCTGCGGAAAGATTAATACATTTTGCGTAACATCCGCCTTCAAAATTGAATACGCCGTCCGGTGACCAGCCGTGTTCGTCGTCACCAATTAATTTACGGTTTGGATCAGCAGACAATGTCGTTTTTCCTGTTCCGGAAAGTCCGAAGAATACAGCAGTTTCACCTGTTTGCGGATCCATATTAGCGGAGCAGTGCATCGGAAGAACATTCTTCTTTGTCATAATATAGTTCATTGTAGCAAATACGGATTTTTTGATTTCGCCTGAATATTGTGAACCGCAGATTATTATTTGCTTTGCTTCATAATCAATAGCGATGCATGCTTCCGAATTAACACCGTCAACTTCCGGATCGCATTTAAATCCCGGTGCGCAAAGAATTGTATAATCGGGTTCTCCGTAGCTCGAAAGTTCTTCCGCGGTCGGACGGATTAATAATTGATGTATGAACAGATTTTGGCTTGCCATTTCGTTTATTACTCTGAATTTTTGAGTATAAGTTTTATCGGCACCTGCAAATCCGTCGAATATAAAGATTTCACGGTTTTGTAAATATGCGGCAATCTTACCTTTGATTGAATTAAACTTTTCTCTGCTTATAGGTTTGTTAACTTTGCCCCAAGCAATATCATTATGAATGGTTTCCGTATCAACAATAAATTTATCTTTAGGAGAACGGCCGGTATATTTTCCTGTTGTTACAACAAGTGCTCCTGTATTACTTAAAGAGCCTTCTCCTCTTTCCAGAGCTTTTTCTGTTAGTTCGGCAGGTGAAAGATTCCTGTATACAGCTTTTGCTCCGATAATTCCTGATTTTTCAATTCCGTAAGTTTCCATATCTCGGCTTCCTCCTTTTTCTAAAGCTTATATATTTATATTACAAACAACCGAAAAAAGCAATAAAAAAAGCGGATTTTCCGCTTTTTGTTACATTTATGAATTTTGCAATCCCCGCTTGAATTCCTCCGGTCGGCTTGATCGCGCGAGAGCATCTTCAAGCGTAATTTTTTTTCTCATATATAAATCTCTTAAAGACATTTCTAACGTTTGCATACCAAAACCTGAGTTTGTTTGCATTGTTGAATATATTTGAGCCGCTTTAGCTTCACGAATCAGGTTAGCAATAGCGGGAATTACAAGCATAACTTCCTGTGCCATAACACGCCCCTGTTTTGTACCGTCTGCTTGAAGTAGCGGAAGAAGGGTTTGTGAAAATACAGCTACAAGAGAGTTTGAAAGCTGTACACGAACCTGCTGCTGCTGTCCTTCCGGAAATACGTCAATAATACGGTCAATCGTTTGTGAAGCAGAAGATGTGTGTAGTGTTCCGAATACCAAGTGACCGGTTTCAGCAGCTGTCAGCGCTAATCTGATTGTATCCAAGTCACGCATCTCACCTACCAGAATGATATCAGGGTCTTCACGAAGTGCTGATTTAAGCGCATTAGCAAAACTTCTTGTATCCTGACCTAATTCTCTCTGGTGAATAATAGAACGTTTTGAAGGGTGAATAAATTCGATAGGGTCTTCAATTGTCAAAATGTGTTCTGAGCGTGTTTCATTAATATAATTAATCATAGCCGCAAGCGTTGTTGATTTCCCCGAACCGGTCGGCCCTGTTACAAGAACCAATCCGCGCGGTTTTTCTGAAATCTTTCTTACGGTATCAGATAGCCCCAATTCTTTAAAAGACGGAACCTTAGAAGCAATAACACGGAACGCTGCCGCATAATTTCCTCTGTCCTTGTAGATATTTACCCTGAAACGGCTTAAACCCTGAATTCCGTATGAGAAATCGAGTTCCCAGTCTTGTTCAAGTTTACGTCTTTGTTCTTTATTAAGCATTGGAAATAAAAGAAGTTCGACTTCTTCGGGTTTTAGAGCCGGAACATCCATTCTTTGGAGATTACCGTCTATACGAACTACCGGAGGCAGACCCGCCGAAATGTGTAAATCAGAACCTCTCTGTTTAACAACAACTTCCAAATATTTCTCTATAAGCATCATAAGCCCTCATTTATTTTCTTTGTCAAATGGAGTTTCCTCCGTATAGCACTCTTCTACATCAAAACTATATCATAAAACAAATATCTTGTAAACTTATTTAGCTAAATATTCATTAATTGCTTTTGCAGCTTTTTTACCGGCTCCCATTGCATTAATTGCATTTGATTCTCCTACCGGTGCAACATCGCCGCCGGCGTATATTGCATGTACGGAAGTTTCACGAGTTTCCGGATTAACAAGAAAATATCCTTTTTTATTAGTTTCAAACTCAAGTCCGTCAAGATGAGCGGATTTTTGTATAATCGGATTCGGCCCCGTTCCGAGAGCAACGATAACCGTATCAACATCAAGCTCCGAGTATCTTCCCGTGCCGACCGGACGCCTTCTTCCTGATTCATCCGGTTCTCCGAGCTCCATAATCTCGAATTTCATTCCGTTAACGTATCCGTCTTTATTATGGATTTCAACGGGTGCGTGCAAGAATTGGAAAATTACTCCTTCTTCTTTTGCGTGCCTGATTTCTTCAAGTCTTGCGGGGAGTTCTTTTTCGGTTCTTCTGTATACAATATAAACCTTTTCAAATCCGACTCTTACCGCGGTTCTTGCCGCATCCATCGCAACATTGCCTCCGCCGATTACGGCAGCGGATTTGCCTATTTTCAGAGGTGTTGCATAGTTTTTGTCATTCGCATGCATCAAATTAACTCTTGTTAAAAATTCGTTTGCTGAGAATACTCCGTTTAAGTTTTCTCCCGGAATATGCATCATTTTGGGAAGTCCGGCGCCCGATGAAATAAATATTGCGTCATACCCGTCTTCTTGAAGTTGTTTCAGGGTTATTGATTTCCCGACAATAACATTTTTTTCAAACTTTACACCCATATCTTTAAGAGCGTTAATTTCTCTGTCTAATACGGTTCTCGGAAGCCTAAACGGCGGGATTCCGTATCTTAAAACCCCTCCGAATTCGTGTAATGCTTCAAAAATTGTAACGTCATGTCCGGCCTTTCTTAAATCACATGCGGCAGTCATTCCCGCACAGCCGGAACCGATAATAGCAACTTTTTTACCGGAAGGAACAATATTTACTTTTTCAGCGGAAGTATTGTCGCCGACATATCTTTCAAGAGCGCCTATTGCGATAGGTTCACTTTTAATTCCCAGAACGCAGCTTCCCTCGCACTGTCTTTCCTGCGGGCAAACACGACCGCACACGGACGGTAGCATGCTTGTTTCACGAATTATATTTCCTGCCTCATCAAGTTTGTCTTCTTTAAGAGCTTTAATAAATTCAGGTATTTGAATATTAACCGGGCATCCTTTTACACATCTGGGGTTTTTACAGGTAAGACATCTTGAAGCTTCTTCTTTGACCTGTTCGGCTGTCAGGTTTTCCTCTACGGGAAGAAAATTATGACGACGCTCATTTTTGTCTTGTTCTTTTGGTCTTTGCCGCCTTTTCAACTCCCTCCAATACTGTTACTGCCTCACTATAATATATCAAAAAACGAATAACTTGTACATAATTTTTTGGCTTGATATCAAAGATTTATTGTACTGCCGCATTGATTGACATATTTCAATCTTGATGGGAATATTAAGACAGGAGGTTCCAATGAAAATTGTATCCGTCGGCAGCTATCAGAATACATTTTCCAATAAGAATACTTTTCGTGCAAATAACATACATGCAAAAGAACATTCGTTTTGGAAAACTTATATGAATGAACTTGCATCGGAAGTTCAGAATGAAGTTGTGCGCTATAAAAATACATATATGAACAGATTTATTTTGTTAGGTAAAATCGGGTATGACTCGCAAGAAAAATTAAGTCTGGTAAATAAATTTGAAAAGGAGTTGTTTAACAGAAAGGTTTTTGCTGAAAATGATAAAAATTTTGCCGAGGCTTCTAAAAATGCTCGGTTGTACGAAAAGTATCAAGATAACATTTCTGATTTTGAAAGAACGGTTGAATTTGCGCGCAGGCGCGATTTCTTTGGGTCTTCTGATATGGCGGAAGCAATAAAATGCTCAAAAGCGGCAATGACAGAAAATACGGAAGAGCCGGAAAAACTTAAGCCTTTGTATATAAAATTTTTGGAAGTTAAAGAAAAAATGCAGACAGATTTGGAAAAAGAGAGCTCGAATAGTATTCCGGAATTTTTCAATAAGATTAAAGCTCTTGATATGCAGAATAAAACGGCCGTAATGTATATGATGATTTCCGATTATACAGAAACAATGCAAATTATAAAAGATTATGAAAATCTGTTTAAAGAGTATAATGAAAACGGAAATTTATCCTATATCTTTTTTAATAAAATCAGCAATTTATTTGAAAGAGTTCAAATGTTTAAAGAAAGAAAACCCAAGCTTCAAGAGAATTTTAAAGCTATTGATGAGTTTCTTGAAGAAAACAAAAATTACCAAACGGAGAATTTATCCGAAAGTACTATTAAGTCAACTTATACAGGACTTTTAAATAATGCGGACAGAATTATATCCGAATGTACAAAAGAATTGGAAGATTATAATGCCGCTTCCGTGCAAATTATCGATATAGAATTAATAAATAAGACTTTAAAAAAGCAGGAAAGTATAATTTCCGGACTAAAAGAGCGTATCGCAGAAGCAAGGTACGGAAGGTAAGACTTATTCCCGCTCAAGGATTTCTTTTATTGCGCTTTCAAAATCGTATTTGATTTTATATCCGACTTCCTGTGTAAGTCTTGTGTTATCTCCTACAATAACCGGGGGCTGAGAGGTTGCTTCCTGTTTGATTGTAAGATATTCTTCTTTTCCGAGCTGTTTTGCTATATATCCGGTATATTCCCGAAGAGAGATTCCCCTTCCCGTACAAATATTAACGGAGCCTTCAACACTGCTGTCCAGAAGGGCTGCAAAAGCTCCCGCAATATCTTTTGTGTACATATAATCTTTTATCAAATCTCCGTTATTAATAACAACTTCCCGATTATTACGAAGATTATTAATCGTATGTGCCGTAAGTCTTTTTTCATTTTCTCCGTGGCCGAAAACGTAGAATATCCTTCCGTATCCGAAAGAAATGTTATTAATTCTGCAATATTCTTCAGTCATTTGGTGTAAAGCATTTTTTGAGACTGCATATAGTGTTTGGGGATTTAAAGAGCCGCCTTCTTTTAAAGGTTTGTCTTTAAATTCATACTCAAAGCAGGTTCCCGCATAAACTGCACGATTTCCGCCGTTTTCTTTGAAAATTTTAATTAAGTTGAGCCCCGCTTTTACGAATTCAAAATTGATTTCGGATGTCAGATAATCACCGGTTGTAGCCCAGGCAAAGTTTAAAAGATGAGTGGGCTTAACTTCTTCAAGCGCTTTTTTAACGGAATTTTCGTCAAACAAATTGCAAAAAATCCAATTTACTCCGCCGGGGTTATTTTTATCAATTGTAAGTGCGTAAATTTCAAACCCGCGCTCTTTTAGCGGTGTTATTATTTCTTTTCCGATAAGTCCGGTAGCACCGGTAAGTAATACTTTTTTATTCATAATGGCTCTTTCTTATAATAATTTATAATTCCTGTCTCTTTCGTTCATAATCGGCTCTCCCAAATTCTTCCACCGGATACCTATTTGGGGATCGTTATATCTTATTCCGTCATAATAATCCGGCTGGAAGAATTCGCCTATCTGGTAGTAAACAACCGTATTGTCTTCCAATGTTTGGAAACCGTGCGCAAACATCGGCGGAATGTACAAAACCCGATTATTATCTGCCGTTAGTTCAAACCCTTGCCATTTAAGATACGTGGGTGAATCTTCTCTCAAATCCACTATAACATCGTAAAGTGCACCGTTCGTGCAGGAAACGAGTTTCGGTTCAAGATAAGGTGCCTTTTGGTAATGCATTCCGCGCAGGGTATTTTTTTTGTAATTCTTTGATATATTGCACTGGCAGATTTCAAAATCGATTCCGTTTGCTTTGAGTTCTTTTTTGCAAAATTGCCGTGCAAAAGTGCCCCTGTTGTCCTTGAATTCCTCAAGCTCTATTAAATATGCGTCTTTAAGCTCTGTTTGTATGAATTTCATTTTGCATATCCTTATATAAGATGTGATTCCGATATCATATTTTCTTCATACTCTTTTCTCTCCAAGAACGGGAACATATCTTCAAGAGACGGGGAAATCATTGTTCCGTCATCAAGTTTTCTTGCCGATAACTTTGGCGCAAAAGAGTAATCTTTTTCGACAATAACTTCGCAGAGAATTGCTCCTTCGGTATTTAAGACTTCTTTTATTTCATCTTTCATTGTTTTCGGGTTTTCGATTCTTTTTGTTTTTAATCCGAAAGCCTTACCGACACTTATGAAATCCGGCACGCTTACTCCGCTGTCGGCGCCTGAGCCGGTCATGTGTCCCGCAAAAAAGTTCTTTTGACTCTGGCGGATTGAAGAGTACCCTTGATTGTTAATAACAAAAAGTTTTATCGGGAGTTTGTTGTAGACAATTGTCTGTATTTCCTGCAAATTCATCATAATAGAACCGTCACCTTCAAGACATATAACATCCCTGTTTTTTGCCTGATAACATGCGCCGATGGCCGCAGGCAGCGCGTAACCCATTGAGGCGTTGCCGGAATTTACTAAAATACGTTCTCCCGTTTTTATTAAACCGTTTTGAAACAGGCAGATTGACGGTGTTGCATTAGCGCTCACCACAATACTATTCTCTTTTAACTGTTCCGTAAGTTCCCGTACAAAGTAATAAGGGTTAATTTTATCAACTTGATTTTGTTCGATTTTTGAATATTTTACTTTCATATTGCTGCAATATTCTCTCCAAGCTGAAATATCTTTGGTTTCAATTGTGCATTCCGACAAGGCCGGAATGAATTCTTTTAAATCAGCGTTAACCGCTAAATCCGGTTTTACAGTAGGTTTCGCAAGTTCTGCAGCATCTATATCAACAATTATTTTATAAGCGTTTTTAGCATAGTTTTCCCAGTTGTAACTTGCTTGTCTGATATTATTTCTGGTCCCCAGGCATAATATCAGGTCTGCGTTTTGAAGGACAAAATTGCCGGCTCTTTGACCGATTGTACCTATTCTTCCCGCATAATTTTTATTATCTTCTCCTATTAAATCAAATCCGTTAAAAGTTGCAACGACCGGAATGTCTAACTTATCAACAAGTTTTTTGAAGTTTTCAATCTGTCCCGCGAGTCTTATTCCGTGTCCCGCAATTATTAAAGGGCGTTTTGCCGATTTCAGCCTGTCAACGACCTGATTGATTTTTAAATCATAATCGGTTTTTGGGGGGGGGATAAATTCTTTTAAATCATTTTCTTCAATAATTGAAGCCTGAACGTTTATCGGAACATCAATCCAAACGGGCCCTTTTCTGCCGTTTTGTGCTTCATAAATTGCCCTGTCCAAATGATATTTGATTTCAAGAGGTTCCGTAACGGTTTTGGCGTATTTGGTTAAGGGTTTAACAACGGAAATTATGTCAACCTCCTGATCTCCGAGTTGTCTCAGCGGAATCTGCGGACAGGAAGCCATCATAGTCGAATATTTAACCTGACCCGAGATATAAAGTACCGGCACGGAATCAGTCCATTGTCCGAATACTCCGTTTAAACAGTTAAGTCCGCCCGGGCCGGTTGTGACGTTTACAACCGCAAGATTTTGGTTTATTCTGGCGTATCCTTCCGCTGCTATGGCGCACGCTTGCTCGTGATGGTTAGCCGTATAAGGTATTGCTCTTCCCAGGCTGTCATTTAAATGCATTGCACCGCCTCCGGATACCATAAAGAAATGTTCGACACCTTTTTCTTTTAACCTTTTTGCAATATAATCGGAAACTTTAATTTTTGCCATTTTATACAAGTTCCTTTTCTTTTACTTCCAATCCGCGGTTGTATATTTTTTGTTTTAGAGAATCATTGTAAGCGTAGGGTGAATCGATATCATCTATTTTTATCGGCTCATCCGCTTTAATGTCTTTTAAAAGGATTTCGCCCCGCATAAGCTCGCGGCAGGAAATCTGTCCTTGCTGCAGAGGTATTGCAAGATAAACATCCTCGTCATTTAATGCCTCTCCGGCTTTCAAGTTTCTTTTTGCGTAAACACCTCTTACAAGGGCGTCTAAGTATTGAATTTCACCCTTGCCCGGCATGCGTTTATAGCCGGCAGGACCTCCGCAAATTTCAATTGCGGTTTTATAAGCTTTAATCCATCTGTCCAAATCTGCAGGTGTCGAGCAATAAGGTGAAACCGGAATTCCGTCTGCTTCAATATCAATATGACGTTCAAATGTTCTTGCACCTTTTGCGTACGCAATTAACATAGCCTGTTCAATATCTTTGTTATATTCGTGCGTTGAAAATCCGATTACGTGTTCGGGATAACGCGCTTTAAGCCAATCAATCTGATTTAGCTCCAAATCGCTTTTTTCGCTCGGATAAATAGAGACACAGTGATTAATAGCGAGCGGAATATTTCTATTATCAAAGAATTTTACAATATCATCAATATCTTTTACGGAGGAGCCGCCGGTAGAGACGATTACCGGCTTTCTTGTTTTTGCAATTTCTTCAATGAGCACCCAGTCATTTAAATCGGAAGATGCTATTTTAATAATTTGCACACCCAAGTTAACACAAGTCTGTACGGATTTTTCATCAAAAGGAGTTGACATTGTAATACATCCGGATTTTCTAATTGCATCAATAAGTTCGCTGTATTCTTCTTCACTCATTTTAGTTTTTATTGTTTTTTTAATATATCTTATATCATCGCGGTCTTTAAAATCTTTGTGTATAAAATGGTCTACATCTCTGAACTGGAGCTTAATTGCAGCCTTAATATTATTAAAGCGTACTATTCTTGAAAAATCTGTAATAATTTTTTTCCCTCTCTCTACGTCTCCCCAGTGGTTATTCGCAAGTTCAAGAACAAATAAATCTTCAAAAATGTTATTTTTCATAATATCACGGTCTCCTTTAATGAGTTGTATTCAAAAAGCTTTTTTATTCCGGTTTCAATCGGTGTAAAAACACATTCCGGATAATTTTTGAGAAGCAGTGAATTGTCTCCTGTGTATTCATTATTCATCTGTGGATTGGAAATTGTTATGTTAATGTACTTATTACTCAAATTTGATGCGATTTTGGCAATATAACTTAAACTCACGCTTTGTGCCGGTGTGATATTAATTATATTATCAAAAGGCGGATTTTCAATAAAATGTGCAACAATTCTTTGCATATCTTCCACAAAAAGATAATCAAAAATTACATCCTGATTAATTACTATATCTTTGCCCGCCAGAACTTGATTTATTGCATAGCTCGGGAATCTCGATTCTTTTTCGCCGTAGCCGTAACAGGCAAAAATATTCAGCATCAAAACATCTTTTCTGTTTTTTATCATTTGTGCGATAAGCATTTTTGATTTGCCGTACAAATCTTCCGGAATAAATTCGCCCACGGTTTCTTCTTTAACCTTATGCAAAGGCCTTGATTTTCCGTACATAGCTCCTGAGCCGAATAAAATAACTCTTATCTCGGGATTTTTGTATCTGAGAATATTGTCTACCATTGAGAGATTCGCTTCAACCGTATCTTCTCCGTCTTTTATTCCTCTTGCTCCGCCTTGAGTTGCACAGTGAATGACAAAATCAATTTCGTTTTCCGAAAAATAATTACATACCGCATTTTCATCCGTTAGGTCAAGTTCATAACTGCGCGGGGTTAGCAAATTATATTGTCCGCTTAAATAATTATTTAAATTTTTTCCGATGAATCCGCCGGAGCCGGTTATTAAAATATTTTTAACTTTTTCACGCGTCATCAGCACCTACAATATTTTTCAAATTATACTATAAATAATATTATTTTTATATTTGGCCTAAAGGCTTATTTGGTTTTTTATTACTCATTTACTGTAATATGTGTTTGCATAAATGCCAATGTTTTCATTCCGGTAAAATCTCCTTTTAGCAAACGCACATTCCTGTTTTGAGTTTTACAAAATCGTGAATCGTCTGAGCGGTTCTTGAAATTTCTTTTTCGCCAAGTGCCGGAAATACTCCGACCCAGAATGTGTTATTCATAATAAATTCCGTATTCGGAAGCAGTTTATAATGTTCTTCCGTTAAATCTTCGGAATTTATAATTCCGGAGCTGCCGATTCTCAATTGAACATTGTTTTCAACAATCATGGGCTGTCTTAAAATATTTCCCGCAAACAACTGTCTTGTACCTATTCCGTGAGACTCAAGGTATTCAACCATTTCTTGTTTCGTAAATCCCGCATCCGGTTTAACCGAAATCAAATACCCGAACCAGGAAGGCTTGCATCCTTCTTCTATCTTTGGAAGTATGAGAAAATCGGTCAAATCCGAAAGTTTTTGAGTTAATAAACCGGCGTTGCGTTCTCTTATTTTCAAAAATCCGTCAAGTTTGTCGATTTGCGAACACCCGAGAGCTGCCTGCCAATCTGTAATTTTAAGATTAAAACCGATATGGGAGTATGTATACTTGTGGTCATATCCGTACGGCAAATTCCCGAGCTGCTGCGTGAAACGCTTGCCGCAAACCCCGTCGCGTCCGGGAGGGCAGCAGCAGTCGCGTCCCCAGTCTCTGAATGACATAATTATTTTATAAAGTTCAGGATTATTGGTTATAACAGCTCCGCCCTCGCCCATTGTAAGATGGTGTGCGGGATAGAAACTGAAAGTTCCTATATCCCCGATGGTTCCGGCTTTTCTGCCTTTATATTCACCGCCCAGAGCATCGCACGTATCTTCTATAATCCAGAGATTGTATTTTTTAGCAATTTCCGTAATCTTGTCCAGATCAAACATGTTACCTAGTGTGTGCGCAATAAATATAGCCTTTGTTTTATCGGTAATAGCTTCTTCTATTTTATCCGCTTCAATATTGTACGTTCCGATTTCGCAGTCAATAAAGACCGGAACCAGTCCTTGCTGGATAATAGGATTTACGGTTGTCGGAAAACCTGCTGCAACAGCTATTACTTCATCTCCCTTTTTCAAAGCACGTTCTTTGAGTTTATGGGAAGTTAATGCGGATAATGCAAGAAGATTGGCGCTTGAGCCGGAATTCGTTGAAAGAGCGTATTTCACGCCCATATACTTAGCGAATTTTGATTCAAATTCTTTATTGAATCTTCCCGCCGTGAGCCACATATCAAGTGAAGCGTCGACCATATTTTCAAGTTCTTCGACCCCTAAAAGCTTTCCGGACGGAGGAATATATTCAAATTCTCTCGGCTTTCCGTAAACTTCTTTATAATACTCTCTTACTGCCTGTTTTACTTTATTTCTTAATTCGATTTCTTCCTGCATTTTTGCTCCTTTTTTATTATTAGGTTATAATCCTCTAAACTTTCTTTCATATTCCGCAATCTGTTTCATTGTAAATTCAAACATAGCTTCTTTGTTATAAAATCTTTTGTACCATTCGATAGTGTTGTTTATTGCTTCATCCGCAGTTAATGTCGGTGTCCAGCCGAGAACCTTTTCGGCTTTTTCTATATTAAGCATTAAAAGCCCTGCCTCGTGAAGCGGACTTTTAGGGCCGACAACAACTTCGCCTTTGCCGTACGCCTTTACTGCTCTTTGTGCAACATCCGCAACGGTTAAAACACTGTCCTCATTCGGACCGAAATTAAATCCGTCGGCGTATTTTTTACCTTCGGTCAAGAGTTTTTCTCCGAGAAGCAAATAACCGGACAAAGGCTCTAATACATGCTGCCACGGTCTTACCGCAACCGGGTTTCTGATTTCAATAGGGATATTGGCGTTAATGGAGCGGACGCAATCCGGAATAAGCCTGTCTAAAGCCCAGTCACCGCCGCCGATAACATTTCCGGCGCGTGCTGTTGCCATTGCGTAAGTTCCTTCTTCCTGCAAAAACGAACGTCTGAAAGAAGAGGACATAATTTCGACGCACCCTTTTGAAGAGGAGTACATATCATAACCGCCCATCGGTTCATCCTCCCTGTAGCCGCGGTTAATTTCTTTGTTTTCGTAGCATTTGTCCGTTGTGACATTTACGAATGCTTTTACTGATGAACATTTCCTTGCCGCTTCAAGAACATTCAGTGTTCCTATTACGTTTGTCTCGTAGGTTAAAACGGGCTCTTTGTACGATAATCTTACAAGCGGCTGCGCTGCAAGGTGAAAAACAATATCCGGCTGAAAATCGAGCATTGTTTTTTCTAATTTTTCTCTGTCCAAAATATTACCGATAACGGAGTGTATTTTATCTCCGATTTTTAATTCCTGAAACATGGAAGGCGTTGTATTCGGCTCAAGCGAATAACCTAAAACATCAGCACCAAGAGAGTTTAGCCATAATGTAAGCCATGAACCTTTAAAACCTGTATGTCCGGTAAGAAATACCTTTTTTGAATTATATAAAGATAAAGACTCGGATTGACGGCTGTTCATTTTCTAAACTCCTTTGTTAATCTGTTTTTCAATACACGTTTCGCAGCTTGCATTCTTGCTTCTATATTCTTACTCCCGCTATTTCTGCCATACGGCCCAGGGAGCCTTATCTTTCTGCCACATTTCCGTAAGTGATTTTTTGTCTCTTAAAGTGTCCATAGGCTGCCAGAAACCGGTATGCTTAAACGCATTTAACTGTCCGTCTTTTGCGAGATTCTCAAGCGGAGCTCTCTCGAACATTGTGTCTTCCGTAATATAATCAAATACCTGCGGTTCGCACACAAAGAACCCGGCATTAATCCATGAGCCGTCGCCCTTGGGTTTTTCCATAAACGAGTGAATAGTGTTATCGCTGCCGATATCAAGTGCACCGAATCTTCCGACGGGCTGGATAGCTGTCATTGTGCATAACTTGCCTGATTTTTTATGAGCAATAATAGTTTCTTCAATGTTAACATCTGCAACACCGTCTCCGTAAGTTAACAAAAACGGTTCGTTTCCGACGTAATTTTGAGCCTTCTTAATTCTTCCGCCGGTCAGAGTGTCTTGTCCCGTGTAAAGCATAGTAACTTTCCAGGGTTCGTGTCTGGTTTTGTGAATCTCGACCGTATTATGCGCCATATCAACGGTGATATCCGAATACCTGTTATAATAATTAATAAAATAATCTTTGATAACGTGTGACTTGTATCCGGTTAAGATAATAAAATCGTTAAACCCGTAATGCGAATAAATTTTCATAATATGCCACAGAATGGGCTTTCCGCCTATTTCTACCATCGGTTTCGGCTTAAGCTCCGTTTCTTCCGATAATCTTGTACCATACCCGCCGGCGAGAATTAAAACTTTCATTATCATAACTCCTTATTCAAGATAACGAGTTTAGAATAACATAAATAACAAGTATAGTAAATATTTTTACAATGTTTCTTGATTTGTTGTAAAAGTATATCCCCAGGTCACTTTTTCCAGAAAAACTTTTTCATTTGTATCTGAATTGATGTATAATTTTGCCTGTTTATCCATTATCAACAAATTTGACATATCAGGACATCTAAATGTTTTGCTTTTGTCCCACTCTTCTTTAGCATACAGTTTATTATCTTTTCCAAGAATTCCGACTTGATAACCATTTTTAATGCAATACTGAGTCAAGCTTTCTTTTCCGCTTTCAATACAATATGCCTGAAGTTTATTTTTAGGTAGCTTTTTATCAGTAAAGTAGTTTATAAATAATTGACTATCAACTATAAATGCACAGGTTCTAATATGATAATTAGGAAAATTTTGCGGTAGTAAAGAATATTTTACAATTGTACCAAAATTTTTGATAACAGAAAGAACTTTATCCAATTTATAATTTAAATTACGAATTTTATGTCTGGCTTTGACTTCACTTAAAATATTTTGTATGTTTACAGGACATTTTTCCCAAGAACCCATCGGACCGGCAAGTTTAAGATTAGTATTTTTTACCATATTATCTGTAAAAACTTTTAACCAATTATCCTGCAGTATAACACAGAAAGTTGACAGACAAAAAATGTAGTCGCTACTTCTATTTTGGATAGTTCTGTAATAAGCACCAAAATCTAAACCATCGTCAGGGAGGTTAATAATTTCGGCCCCTGCTTCATTTGCAAGTTGTTTTAATTCGGCATATTCTTCCGGTAATGTTTCCCAAGCTTTGGCTGCGATTATCAAATTATGAGGATAGCCGGCAGGGTGGTTCTTATATGATTCTATAAATTTTTTTACCGTTTTAATTCCCCAGTCTATTCCTCGTGCAATATAAATAACATCAATTTGCATATTATTTCTCCCAAATTTAATCTTATGTGTAATACAGATTTGTCCAGGCTGCATTCTCCATACATTTACGACTTTTTATATCAGCATTTTCAAATATTTTAATTTGTTTATCTTTTACGATATAGTTTTCAAATTCAGAATGATAAGTTCCGCTTATATTAAATTCATCTTTCATAAAAATTTGATTATTTCTGCCGACAACACAATAATCATATCCGCGTTTTAATACGTATCTGCTTAAACTTCTGTTTCCATTTTCCATTCTGTAGGCTTGTAATTTATTTTTCGGAAGTTTTTTATGACATTCTTTTTCAATAAAATCAATGTACAAAGATTTTTTAATCAAAAAAGCATTGGTTCTGATAAAAGGGTTTGGAAAATGTTGGAAATTCTTAAATCTATCAAAGAGATTAATAATTCTTATTTTATTTTTTTGAATATGATACATCCAATTCTTTTTGTTATTTTGTTTTAAAATTTCGTTATAGTAGTTGTAATAAGAAATTGACTTATGCCACCCGCCTCCTGAACCGATAAGTTCCATTTGGGGGAATTTTTCTTTTGCTCTGATAAATTTTAAAATCCAATCATCACACATTATAACGGAATGGGAATTCAGGCATAATATATATTCTGCATTTGTTTCTTTTGCTCCGGTATAATAAGCTCCGAAATCCTGACCGATATTAGAGGTATTTATCAGTTTTGCATTAAACTTTTTGGCATAATTATTTATAATACTAAACTCTTCGCTTTCCGCATCATAATCTCTTGATATTATAATTAAATTATGAGGATAACCGGCTTGAAACTTTTCGTAAGATTCAAAAAAATTTTTGACAGTGTCAATCGGTAAGCCGTCCCAGGCGATGTATATTGCAGTGATTGACATTATATTTTCCTCCTAAAAACAAAACATTTTGTTAATCCTGTATATCTTTATTTATAAAATTTTTCGAAGTTAGCATTTTCATCACATTCTATGACACTGTATTCTTCCACTATAGATTTTTTATCAACAACTGTTGATAATTCTCCTGATAATAAATTTCTAAACGGCATATTTTTAGGTTTTGTGTACTTTTCAACAACTATTACCGAATCATAAAAAGAGATAGAGGCGATTTCTTTATTATAATTTTTCAATTTTTCATATTCTTTTTTATGGCATTCTTCTTTTTTTATGTAAACAAAATTTAAAGAATCAATTAAATTTTTAAAATATTCGATAATACTGGCTTTATTTTTATATCCGCCGTTATAAACAGGTTTCCAATAACTTGTATGACAATCTTCAATAATATAAACTCCGCCATATTCAAGATTTTGAAACATTTGTTCAAATGTTTCAATTGTATTCTTGCATATATGCGAAGCATCATCGATTATAATATCGTATTTTTTGTTTTTTAGATTCTGTTCATAAAAAGTTCTGTCAAGTAAATTTCCTATCATTAGATTTACATCTTCAGTAAATTCAATATTTTTGCATTCAGGATTTATGTCTATTCCGCTAACTTCCGAGCCTTCCGGTAAAACACGTTTTAGGATTTCTAAAAATCCGCCGTTCATAATACCGATTTCTAAAGTTTTAATAGGGAGTCCTAAATTGATATATCTTTGAAAAATTCTGTTATAAATTGATAAATATTGTTCCCATTTTATAGAGACATTACCTTTATGATTTTTATATGCTTCATGTAAAGCTGAATTTTCTTCATTATCACCGGTATATATTTGTGTATTCACCGTACTCTTAAAATCAAAACTACAAGGGTTTACAATTTTTTTACCCCTGATTAAATCAATAATATCTTGTCCTAGTTTAAAACCCATTTAATACTCCTTTCATTGAATTTCATACAATTTTTTCATTAATAATAGGTCATTCTCCTGTGCTTAAAGAGGGGCTATATAACGCAGAAATTACTTCATCTATATTTTGGTAAGGGACGATATATTTTTCTTCGTCATTTTGTTTTTGAGAAAAATATTCTTGTGTATAATCTTCAGAAATTTTTTTAATTCGTTTTTTATAACTAAAGTAATGTAATAATCCGGCTTTGGGTAAAAGTTCTTTTGTCAGTATTTTAACTGCCTCATCTTTTGGATAATCATTGAAGATTCTTCTTATAACGGCTTTATAGTATGCTTTTATATTTAATTTTGCATATTTTGGAAATCTTTCAGCAATCAGTGCAAAAGTAGCCATTGCTGCTGTTTGCATTTCTGCAATATTTAATAATTTATTTCTTACGGATTTGGGTGCATATTTTCTGTAATCTGATTCATTATGAAATTTCATGCCCTCTTTTTCATTATTATTTTGATAATAACAACCGTAAGATTTTGGGGTTATACCTATGATTACAAGATTATCAGGTATTACAAGGATTCTTTCGGCGAGAATCATAAATACATTCGCTGTGTAATAATCCGGGTATGGCGGTTCATAAAATTTTCCATATTTTTCAAAGCGTTTTATAAGCTCTTTTTTGTAGCAAAAATATTGCATATTAAACCCAAAAAGAAAATTAAAATTCAAGCTTGATTGGACGAAGGTATTTTTTTCACTGTTACTTAAAAAAAATGGTGAATTTTTGTAATATGGACACTCATCCTTGATGCTATGTAATAACGCTAAATTTTGATTTTTTTTAACATTAGGATATTGATATATGTATGCTGCCAAATTAAGAACATCAGGGGAATTGAATTCTGTTATATAATTGGTAAATTTTTCTAATGCGTTAGGTAATAATGCATCGTCGTCTCCAAGCATAATAATATAATCCCCGGAGGCGGCATCATTAGCTGTGTTCCAATTATCTGTTACGCTGACAGGCTCTTCTTGCTGGATATATTTTATACGCGGTTCATTTAATGAATTAATATAATCTTCTGTATCATCCTTCGAACAATTATCGGCAATAATAATTTCCCAATTGTCATAAGACTGATTCAATATACTATTAACAGCACATTTTAATAAATCTGATCTGTCTTTTGTGGGTAACAATATTGATATCTTATTCATATACTAATAGTTACCTCCGCCGTTGATTCTATCGGCAGGCAGTTCACGACCTAGCTTTTTGCTTATATTTTTATCTAGACCATCCATATCTACATAATTTGTATATAGAGCATAATTGTTAGCCAGACATTCCTTGCATATTAATGATTCATTTCTTGCCTTATATAGTTCTTCTAAATCTGTTTTAAGATAGTCTCCGACAACAAATCTGTCATCAAAAGTCCAACTGCATAATTCAATTTCACCGGTCCATTTAATATTTACCACTCTTCTATTACAAGGACACTCATTAATATGAATTTTTTCCAATTTTCCGTTCAAATAATCCTGAGGGACATGGAGCATTCTTTTCTCCATGGTATCTAAATATACATTCTTGAGCGGCGGTAAGTTATCAAACCAATCCAGAGTTTTACCTTTATACTTGCTGAATCCTTTTTCCCTTAAATATTTTAAAGATAATTCTGTATTAATAGAACGTGACCAACAAGGAAAGAATACAAAACCTAATCCTTGTGTAAATTCTTTCATTTTATCGAAATCCTCATCAATATTGTCTTTATACATGTGGTAAATTACTTCTACACGTGGGAATATTTGAAGCTTATCCATTGCTTCCCTTAATATTTTCATATTTTGCTTTACTGTTTCTATATTTCCCCCTATATGCGCTTTTGAATAAGTTTCTTGATAAAATCCGGACACTGAAATTTCTAAAGTGTCGGGCCTTGATTTTAATAAATCTTCAAGGCGGTTTAAATAATTAAAATTCATTGATATAAGACAATTAAATCCGCGCTTTTTAATTTCCGCAACATATTCCGGTAATTCAGGATGAAGTGTTGGTTCACAGTGGTGGTAAGGTGACACTGTTGCGCCGGGGGATTCATTTTGTATTTTATCCAAAATTGCCAGAAATTTTTCTTTAGGCATTTTGCCATGCTTTCTTTCAAAAATTTCACGATGAGAAAAGGCGCATAATGCACATTGTAAATTGCAGTCAGATAATATTTCAACATAATAAGTTTGAGCTTTTTGTTTTTTAGAAGGCTGCGGTAATGGATTTTTATATTTATATAAAATAAAATCGCTGAGACATCTTTTCCCTCTTAAAAAATCAATAATATCTTGTCCTAATTTAAATCCCATTTAAATAACCTCCGCTTGCGGAATTCCGACAATAAACCGGCATCCCCAATTTCTCGTGTATTCCAACTGTTTTATAATCTCGTCTTTTATATTCCAGGGCGTAATCAATATATAATCCGGTTTAGTCTCTTTGATTTTATCCGGAGAATAAACAGGTATATGTGAGCCCGGAAGGTAAGTATTTTGTTTCCGCGGATTTAGGTCAACCGAATAATCAATAAAGTCTGTTGAAATTCCGCAATAATTGAACAGTGTATTTCCTTTGGCAGACGCACCGTATGCAGCAATAGTTTTTCCCCGGTCTTTGATATCAATAAGAGTTTTTAAAAGCCGGCGTTTTGTTTCTTTAACTTTTTCAGAATAATTTTTATATGTTTCTATATTGTCAAGCCCTGCCGCAATTTCTTCTTCCAGAATCCTTTTAACATTCGGGCTGATTGCAAATTCAGCGTCTTTATTACATCCCCAGATTCTCAACGAACCGCCGTGTGTTTCCAGTTTTTCCGCATCATATATTTTTAACCCGTTAGCCTCAAAGAGTTTTGTTGTAAACAACAGCGACAAGTAAGAATAGTGCTCATGATAAATAGTATCAAACTGGTTAAACCTGATTATATTTAAAAGGTGAGGGAATTCAACCGTTACTGTTCCGTTAGGTTTAAGCGCCTGTTTAATTCCTCTGACAAAATTATTAATATCAGGAACATGAGCGAGCACATTGCACATACAAATTAAATCCGATTTAGGAACTTTTTTCCCTAAATCTTCGTTAAAGAAATCTATCAATGTAGAAATCCCTTTCATGATTGCAACGTCTGCAACGCTTTTACAAGGTTCAACTCCGAGATGCGGAATTCCTTTTTCTTTGAAATATTGGAGCATGTATCCGTCATTGCTTGCGATTTCCATTACGTGGGAATTCTTATCAAGTTTAAGCCGTTCGGTAATCATATTTACGTATTCTTTGCAATGCTTGAGCCAAGATGTTGAATATGAAGAAAAATAAGCGTAATCTTTTGTAAAAATTTCTTCTGACGGGTTAAAATCAAGAGTCTGCACAAGTTTGCAATTGTCGCAAACATAGGTTATGAGCGGGTATGTAATTTCTTCTTTAAACTGTTCCTCTTTTTTCAGATAGTTGTTAACAATCGGTGCCATATTCAGATTGGCAAAAATAGTTTTTAATTCGCTTCCGCAAAATCTGCATTTGTGCATATAAACTCTATACTTTCTCTTACTTTTTAATTTTTATACAACATTTTCTAAAGAATGTTGTATTAATCGTAGCATAAACTATTACAAAAGCAACCAGTATATTAAGAGTTGTTAATAATTTTAGTACTCTCGGCTGATAGGTTTTGTATTTAATTATCGCTTTGAGAATTTCTTTCTCTTTATTTACGGGATTGGTTATTGTCAGACAATACAGGACTTAAACGATTATTAATATTAACCCCTCTCCGAAATCAAAGATTTCGACCTTCCCACACAGAGGTCAATCTGACGGGGCGGGTAGGCTTCACGCCGGACCTGAC
>CALUSF010000025.1 GCA_944323325.1 Candidatus Gastranaerophilales bacterium | reverse complement strand
TATATTTATGTTTTGATGCGGTAAATCACAGATTTACTGCATCCTACCGACTTGCCGCGAGCGTGCGCAGCAATAGCAAGCGAAAGTGTGCGGGCTTCTGCCCGCAGCAATCATTCAATCCCACACCCGAAGGGTGTAGAAAACAACTGCGTGTTTTCTCTTTCTTTCCGCCTATTTCTTTCTCTTTACTTTCGCAAATAAAGAGAAAGAAATAGGCAAAAAAATATATTTTACACAGAATTTCGGTTTGTATTATAATGAAAGAAGTTATAAATTTACACAACATTTTGACTAAAATGTTACGTTATTAGTCTATCCCTCTGCAAGTACAAGTGTAAAATCGCTTCCGACAGAAAAAGTCTCCGTCGGATCATAAATAAACTGCATATTATCCAATTCCGGAATCTTCTTTTGAAGCCAATTAAAGAAATCAACCGATACGGCATTTTTGTTTGCAACAAATTTTGTATGCGAAAGATGAGTAATCTTAAGCATATTAACTTCATACCCAAGTTCGTTAAGCTTTTCTTTCAACGCCTGTGCCTGAGCTTCCTTAAGCGGAGAATACATTATCCCTGCCTTAAACTTTGTTCCGTCAAGAGCCGGTTTATCCCTGTATATCATCCGGTTAATTACTTCCTGAGTTTTCTGCGGGTCAAGAATCCAATAACTTATATACCCCCTCTGATTGGGTGCGCCCGGAAGCGTTGCAATCTCTATCTTGTTTTCATCAACACTTCTTGCAAATGCCGCATACTGCGAAAGCTCATAAAAGCTCATATCAGTCTTAATATAAGTGTTGCATACATTCAATACCTCAGGAATCTTTGTAATCGACTGCGGTGAATGTAATTTTTCAAACAAACTTCTCATAAACCACTGCTGACGCTGAGTTCTTCCTATATCGCCGAGTCCGTCTTTTCTGTACCTTAGATAGCCTACGGCCTGTTTGCCGTTAAGCACGGTGTTACCCTTATTTAAATCTATATGAAGTTTGCCTGCATAATCATGATACCTCATAGGCTTTTCCACATAAATCGGAATTCCGCCCAAAACATCCACAATCTTTTCTACCGCTTCATCATGTACAATAATATATTTATCAATCTTGATACCGAAAGTTTCTTTGAGCGTTTTCTTTACAAGATTAATTCCGCCTATTGCATGCGCCGAATTGATTTTCTGAATCCCCTTATTATCCGGAAGATAAACTTTACTGTCACGCGGAATCGAAATTGCATTTATTGAACGGGTCCTGGGATCAATATTTACAACCATTATTGTGTCCGAACGCGTACCTTCCCAAATATCAGAGCCGGTACCGTTTGAATCAACTCCGAGTAATAAAATATTTTGTCTTCTGGGCGAAAACGGCGCCTCAAAATTTTTTCTCTGTTTCTGCGAAAACTTAAATCCTTCCGAATCATTTGCATTTTCCGAATTAAGGCTGTTAAGAAAAAAGTTATTCTCAACAATAATTACACAAACAATAACAGCACAAAGAAGCGCAAGAACTATCGTAAACAGTAATTTTGCAAAATTAGAAGTCTCCTCCCTTTCTTCACGTATGTTTTTTAAAAAGGCTTTATATTCTTCCTGTTGATTATTATCTGCTATTTTCATCGTGTACTCTCTATACAAAAATTATATTTTAAGCATGTACGAAAATCAATTATTGAAAAGAAAACATTTTTTAGGTAAAACGATTGTATGAAAAGGATATTATTCATAAATTTCGGCGGGCTCGGAGATGAAATTCTTTTTCTGCCTTCAATCATTTCCGTGAAGAAGGAATTTCCCGATGCACAAATAACCCTTGCCCTTGAGCCGAGAAGCAAAGGAATTGCGGATTTAACCGATATTATCGACAGTACGCTTTTTGCAGATATAAAAGGCAAGCAAAAGTATTTTGAACTGTTGAGGCTTTTATTTAAAATATGGACGAAAAAGTTTGATATTGTAATATCCTCCGGCGCGAATAAATTTATTTCCGTATTCTTGTTTATGACTTTTATAAATAAACGATATGGATATGATACGGGTAAATTAAGCGAAATTTTACTTACAAAAGCCGTGAAACTAAATAAAAACCAATACGCCGCAAAAATGTACCACGATTTGGTTCGCCCTTTGACAAATTATAACACCGAACTTCCGGAAATAAATATAAAACGCGATAATGTTGAATCGGCTACGGTACTTATTCACCCGGGTGTCAGCCTGTTGAGCGTAAAGAAAAATATGATAAAAAACATACCTGCCGAAAAATGGGCGGAAGTTGTTGAAAAACTTGCAGATGCGGGAAAAAAGGTTATTTTGGCGGGCGGGCCTGATGATAAAGAAGTTATTACCACAATTGAACGCTTGGTTCCTGAAGATAAATATATAAATATGTACGGCAAAACTAAAAACTTACGCGAACTTGCTGAGTTGATATCAAAAGCGGAAATCTTTTTGTGTTCGGATTCTGCCCCTCTGCATATCGCGGTATCGCTTGGCGTAAAAACTTATGCAATATTCGGTTCGACGGATGATAAAAAATTAATTCCGGATAACGGTTTGGCAACCGCCGTTAAAGCGGAATCAAATTGCCCGCTTCAGCCTTGTTTGTGGGAAAGGCGCCAAACTACTTGCGAAACGCTTGACTGTCTCAATATTTCGCCGGACAAAATCGTAAATGCCGTAATTAATACTTAATTTAAAAATGTCTTTCTTTCGGATTAAGCAGTGTATTTGCAAGTTTTTGGGCACCGTTAAATTCCCGTTTTAATAACTTTTCTGCGGCTTTGTTGTTATTATATTTAACAAATCTGTGGCTGAAAACACAGGCTCCGTTTTCTACGGTTATAACGAGATAGCAGGATTCCGGTTCGGGCGTGAAAGGACGGCCGATACTTCCCGCATTTACTACGGTTTTCTTGTTATAAGTCTGAAATCCGCATGGAATATGTGTGTGTCCGCACAAAACTACGTCAGCATCAACATCTTTGACCATTTCCGTAACTTCCTGAACTGTAAGGTCGGGCAGTATATCTTCATTATTTTTTCTGGGTGAGCCGTGTACCAAAAGAAATTTAACTCCCCCCTCTTCAACTTCGGCTTGCATAGGAAGTGTTTTTAAAAAGTACCTTTGTTCCGGATTAAGAAGCGTTACATCATTTTTTAACGCTTCTGCCATTACGGGCGCTTTTTCTTTGAGCGTGTTATATAATTCCTCTGAATAATCCGCAATCATCAAATCCGTATTGCCTTGAATCATTGTATATTTGGAGTCATTTTTTCTTTTCATAAAATAATCAACTGTCTCAAAAGGCTCAGGGCCTGCCATTGCATAATCACCGAGTACAAATATACGTTCACATTCCTGTTGAGTTATATCTTCCATAACGGCTTCCACTGCTTCCATATTACCGTGGATATCTGATATGACTGCTATGTTCATTTGCTTATCCTTTCTAAAAAAACGTTTTACATATCGGCATTCCCTAACCGTTCATTTCTATGTTACAATAATTTTATGATAAACAGGAGAAAATCTAAACAAATTTCTGTGGGCAAAGTGAAAGTCGGAGGAGACGCGCCGATTTCCGTTCAGTCAATGTGTAATACCGATACGCGTGACGTGGATGCAACTCTTAATCAAATCGGAGAATTGGCATCCGCAGGATGTGAAATAATAAGGCTTGCGGTGTTGAACAAAGATGCTGCCGCAGCGGTAAAATATATTGTTCAAAAATCTCCGATACCTGTTGTGGCTGATATCCATTTTGATTACAGGCTTGCGCTTTCCTGTATAGAAAACGGAGTTCATGGTCTGAGAATTAATCCGGGTAATATCGGCAAACGTGAACATACCGTAAAAGTTGTAGAGGCTGCAAAATCGCATAACATTCCGATAAGAATAGGTATTAATGCCGGCTCTCTGGAAAAAGAATTTGAACAGCAAGATATTCCGTTGTATGAAAAAATGGTGTTGAGTGCATTAAGGCATGTGGAAATTCTTGAAGACCTGAATTTTTATGATACAAAAATTTCGCTTAAATCATCCGACGTTCTTACAACAATAGAGGCTTACAGACTTATATCAAAAAAAGTTGATTATCCGCTTCATCTCGGAGTAACTGAAGCCGGAACTTTAAAATCAGGGCTTATTAAGTCTTCAATAGGGTTGGGTACTTTGCTTAGTGAAGGAATCGGAGACACAATACGCGTTTCATTAACAGAAAATCCTGTTGAAGAAGTAAATGCGGGGTTTGGAATTTTAAAATCCCTTAATTTGAGAAAAAGAGGAATTAATTTTATATCCTGCCCGACATGCGGAAGAACTCAGATAGATTTAATTAGCCTTGCAAAGCAAGTGGAAGAAAGGTTTAAGAATTTGGATTTACCTATAACTATTGCTGTTATGGGGTGTCCGGTTAACGGCCCCGGTGAGGCAAAGCATGCGGATTTTGGGATTGCGGGTGCCATAAAAGAAGGATATATTTTTAAAAAAGGAGAAATTATTGCAAGGGTTCCCGAATCTGACTTGATTAATTCATTAGAAAATATTATAATGGAATCATATAGTTCAGTTAAATAAGAATGGGTGTTATGAGAAGAAATTTATTATTAATTTTAGCTTTATTTACAGCAGTATGTATTAATGTTAATGCGGAAACAACTCCTGCGCAATTAACCGATCCGGAATATATGATTAACGGCGGGTATTCGGAAGCTGCGGCGGAAGAAGTATTTATACTTAAACGCCGGACGGCGGGGGAACCATGCGAGCCATTGTATGAGAAGAATCACAGTACAAATAAATTTGTACGATTTTTCAAGAACTGTTACACATATTGGGATCCTTCAATTGATAATGAGGAGCGTTATCATCACGATATTCAAATGTCTCCGCATTATACAGATTTATAATTTATCAAAAAAGCACCCGCGGGTGCTTTTTTATTATATAATATTGGCATGGAAAGATTCAGATTTTTAACTTCCGGCGAAAGCCACGGAAAATGTTTAAACGCAATAATAGAAGGGGTTCCTGCCGGATTCAGAATAAAAGCTTCCGTAATAAATGAGGATTTAGCGCGCAGGCAGGTCGGATACGGCCGCGGCGGAAGAATGAAGATAGAAAATGATACGGTGGAAATAAAATCCGGTGTCCGATTCGGTAAATCGACCGGCGCTCCGATTTGTCTTGAAATTAAAAATAAGGATTACGAAAACTGGCAGGATGTTATGAATACGGAACATCAGGATTATCCCGCACAGGAGACCGTAAAAAAAATTGAGGAAAAAGCGTTTACAAAAATCCGTCCGGGGCATGCGGATTATGCGGGCTCTGTCAAATATAATTTATCGGACTTAAGGGATGTTCTTGAACGTTCAAGCGCAAGAAAAACCGCAATTGAAGTTGCGGTCGGCTCTGTTGCAAAACAGATTTTAAAAGAATTCGGAATTATGGGATTTTCTCATGTTATTCAAATAGGGAATGTAAAATTGGATTTTTATCCTAAAACTTATACATTAATTAAAGAAAAGGCCGAGAAATCTGATGTTAGATGTGCTGATGATTTGACTGCAGACAGAATGCGAAATGCAATTGACGAGGCTGCACAGGCGGGTGATACTTTGGGCGGTAAATTTGAAGTTATATTCGGTAATCTGCCTGTAGGTCTCGGGTCTTATGTGCATTGGGACAGGGCGCTTGACGGGCGGCTTGCACAAGCTGTTATGAGTATTCCGGCAGTTAAAGCCGTGGAAATAGGTGCGGGAGTCGATGCGGCATCTCTTCGCGGTTCTCAAATGCATGATGAAGTTTTTGTAAAAAATAAAACAATATACAGACATACGAACAATGCCGGCGGGCTTGAAGGCGGAATGACAAACGGCGAGGCGCTTGTTGTTAAAGGTACTATGAAAGCAATTCCCACAATGCGCAAAGCGTTATCTACTGTTGATATTAAAGATATGCAGCCGGCAAGCGCGCACTTTGAACGTTCAGATACTTGTGCGGTGCCTGCTTGCGCCGTTGTTGCGGAGGCAAGAGTTGCGATAATTCTTGTTGATGAGTTATTGTCAAAAATCGGCGGCGATAATTTTGTGGAAATGAAGGAACATTATGGGATGTAATATAATTCTTGTCGGTATGCCGGCATGCGGCAAAACCACCATTGGCGCTTTGCTTGCTGAAAAACTTGAAAATTACATACATATTGATATTGACAGCGTTGTTGAAAAAACTCAGGGAATTACGATAAGTGAAATTTTTGAGAAATTCTCGGAAGATTATTTCCGCAAGCTTGAATACGATACGATAAAACTTGCATGTTCCGGACAAAACAGAATCATATCAACGGGCGGCGGCTCTTTTGAAAATCCCGATAACCGCGCAACTTTATTGAAGTCCGGCAAAGTATTCTATTTGAAATCAAATCTTGATATATTATATAATAGGATAACCGAAAATTCCGCAAGACCTTTGCTTGCTAAAGAAAACCCGAGGCAGATTCTTGAAAATCTTTTGAAAAAACGCGAGTATAACTATCAAAAAGCACATTATACAATTGATACAACACAGCTTAACAAGGATGAAATTCTAAGGTTTATAATCAATGAGACAAATTCTCAAAGTTGAAATTAAAAACGGAAAAAGCTACGATATTGAAATATCGGACGACAGTTTTGAAAATTTAAACCGCCGTATTTTTGAATTAACTGCGGGGCAGAAACGTTTTGTTGTGATTTCACAAAAAGTGTATGAGCTTTACGCGGATAAATTCAACTTTCTGGAAGATGAAGTTTTTATATTAAAAGACGGCGAGAAAGAAAAGAATATAAATAACTACCTCAAAATTATTAAACATGCCGTTAAATCGGGCCTGACGCGAAAAGATGTTATAATCGCGGTCGGCGGCGGGGTTGTCGGTGATATTGCGGGATTTGCGGCATCGACTTATATGCGCGGAATCGATTTTATTCAGGTTCCCACAACGCTGCTTTCGGCTGTAGATTCGTCAGTCGGAGGGAAAACCGCAATTGATTTGGATGAAGCTAAAAATATTGTCGGAACTTTTTACCAGCCAAAAGCCGTATTAATTAATATTAACTTTTTTGAAACACTCGATAAAAGGCAATATATGTCCGGCTTGGGTGAAGTTCTGAAATATGCATTTATAGAAGAAAGCTGCGGATACACATCACCTCTTTATTTGTTTGAATTTTTGACCCTCGGATGTGATAAGGTCTTTGAAAAAGAACCTTTGACTTTGATAAGGATAATTGAATACTGTCTGAATCTTAAAATTGCGGTTGTAAATCAGGATGAAAAAGAGAGCGGCCTTAGAAAAATTCTTAATTTCGGACATACGCTTGCGCATGCGCTGGAAACCGTTACCAAGTATAAAAAATATACCCACGGAGAAGCGGTTGTATACGGAATGTTTTTTATAACAGATTGGGCTTATTCTCATGAATATATAAATTATTCTTATTACAGGCTTTCAAAAGAATTGCTTGAAAAATACGGGTTTAAACCGCTGCAAGGCCGTTATGAAGCAAAAAAGTTAGTTGAAATAATGAAAAAAGATAAAAAAGCTTCCAAGGATGAAATTACGTTTATAATTCCTTGTGATAAGAAAAAGGTTAAATCAATCGGAATAAAACCGGTTAATGTTATGGTAATGCTTGAAGAAGCTTTTTCAAAATAAAGGCGGGAGATAATGGCGGAAAGATTTGTAGAAGTATATGCTGGAGCTTACGCAAGCGGAAAGTCGGAAACGGCGATTAATCGCGCGCGGCAGTTTTCTGTACTTGAAAAACCAATAACTCTTGTGGATTTGGATACCGTAGAGCCTGCTTATACATTACGTCCTATAGCAAAAGAGCTTGAAGATATGGGAATAAACGTAATAACCCAGCCTGATAATTTCGGACTCGGGGAAGCAGCAAGTTACGTTACACCGGCTCAGACAAATTGTCTGTCAGCCGAGGGCGACATAATTATTGATGTCGGCTACGGCGCAGGCGGATTGGATATTCTGGATATAATTAATAATATTGATAAAGAAAAGGATTTGCGGATTTATCTTGTTGTAAATACCGCAAAATTTGAAACTTCAACGGTTGATAATATTGTGGAATACGTAACGTTTGCGGAAGGAATTGAAAAAAGGCCGTGGAAAAAGTTTTTAGGCGTAATTTCAAATACTCACTTAGGTGACGAAACAACTAAAGAAGATATAATAAACGGTTATAACAAACTTAAAAAAGCGTGTGAAATTATTAATCTTCCTATTCGTGCAATCGGTGCGGATGAAGGTCTGGCGGGTGAATTCGGTTTATCCTATGACGGTGTGGACGTATGGGTATACAAGCGCATGATGCCTAAAGCTTTTTGGTAAATATATTGGGCTCAAGATTATGAAAAAAGTTTTTTTGTATACTGTTTTGATATTTTTAGGGCTGACAATGATTATTCCGTTTTTTATGATGTTTTTAATATCCTTGAGCGGAAATGAGAATATATTTACGGATTATAAGAATATTAATCTTTCTTTTTGCGCGTATAAAAATGTGTTTAAGTCAATTCCGGTTGTAAGATATTTTTTAAACAGTCTTATTGTGGCGCTTTTAACAACTATAGGGCAGGTTCTTGTTGCCGCGCTTGCCGGATACGGGTTTGCAAGATTTGAATTTCGCGGAAAGAATATTTTGTTTTTTATAATAATTCTCACAATGATGGTTCCTCCGCAAGTTAATATTGTTCCGCTTTTTTATCTTATGAGCCGGCTCGGCTGGATAAATACGTATCAAGCATTAATTATACCCGGAATTTTCGGTGGGTTCGGGGTTTTTATGATGAAACAGTACTTTTCAAGTATTACGACGGAATTGGAAGACGCTGCACGAATTGACGGCTGCGGCTCTTTCGGAGTTTTTTGCCGTATTGCATTACCTTCCGCGCTGCCTGCAATAATAACTTTAAGTATATTTACGTTTGTAACAACCTGGAACAGTTTTATGTGGCCTCTGATTGTAACAAATACGGAGAGTATGCGTACGCTTGCCGTAGGCTTAACCATATTTAAAGGTTCGTTTAGAGAACTTACGCTGTGGGGCGAACTTATGGCCTGTTCTTGCATTTGTTCGATTCCGGTTATAGTATTATTTATTTTAGGGAAAAAATATTTGATTAATAATCCTCTTGACGGTGCGGTAAAAGAGTAAGATTTGTGGTATAATCGTCAAATAGGTTAACAGGCAAAAAGTTTTTATGTTATATTTTTAAACCGGGAAAGGGGGAGAAATGGAATTCATCCACAATTATGTAGCCGCTCATAACGTGGCTATGTCAGCAGGACTTCTCATACTGGCGTATATTCTTATTGCAACTGAAAGAATTCCTAAAGTTACTATCGCGCTTTTAGGTGCGGCAATTGCTATTGTTCTCGGACTGGTAAGCCAATCTAAGATGACGGACGGGGTTTTAAACCCTCATTATTTTGTACAATTCATTGACTTTAATGTAGTTTTTCTTCTTGTTGCAATGATGATTATTGTCAATATTTCAACCAGGAGCGGAGTTTTTAACTATATTGCAAATGAACTTTTGAAAATGACAAAAGGTCATCCCGTTTGGATATTGATTACACTCGGAGTGTTTACGGCTGTTGTGAGTGCATTTCTTGATAACGTTACGACAGTAATTCTTATTATGCCAATAACGTTTTTTATAGCAGAAAAATTGGAAATAGATCCGCTTCCTTATCTTTTTACCGAAATTTTGTCGTCAAATATAGGCGGAACTGCAACTTTGATTGGCGATCCTCCGAATATTATTATCGGAAGCGCCGCCGGATTTTCGTTTATGGATTTTATTAATAATTTAACGCTTGTTGTTGGTATTATTTTGGCGGCTGTTCTTCTTGTGCTGGCTTTCTGGTTTAGAAAAAAACTTCATACGACTGAAGAAAAAATGAAAGAGGCTTCTTATATTGATAATTCAAATACAATTACTGATAAATGGCTTCTAATTCGTTCAATGGTTGTGTTGACACTTGTAATTCTCGGATTCGTAACACACGATATTACTCATATAGAAACCTGCGTTATTGCAATGCTGGGTGCAAGCGTGCTTCTTTTGTTTGAAAAACCGACTGAAATTCTCAGGGATGTAGAATGGAATACTATATTTTTCTTTATAGGTCTGTTTATTATTATAGGCGGTTTGGAGGCTTCAGGCGGAATTAAACTAATGGCGCAGTGGATTCTTGATGTAACGCAAGGTTCGCAGGAAGCTGCTTCTATGCTGGTTCTCTGGGCTTCCGGAATAATCTCCGGTATTATTGATAATATTCCTTATACGGCAACAATGGCACCGATGCTGGTTGAAATAGAAAAATCAATGGGTGTTGATTATACAATCCCGCTTTGGTGGAGTTTATCCTTAGGTGCGTGTCTCGGCGGAAACCTTACAATAATAGGTGCTGCAGCAAATGTTATTGTATCGGAAACCGCAGCAAAACACGGTCATCCGATGTTTTTCTTAAGATTTATGAAATATGGTGTTGTTGTGGTGCTTATTTCGCTTCTTATAAGTTCGGCATATATAAATATAAGATATATTTAGTAGCGGAACTTGCGAAAAAATATGCGGTTTTTTTATATTATCAACAATAAAATGAAAATGAGATTTTTCAAGTCGGTTAGCAAAACGAAAAATCTCATTTTTTGTTTGATGAAGAATGTATTTAAATGTTTTGAGCAGCTATTGCTTTATAAAAACTTATATAATCAATCATACAGTCAAACTCGCTTGAATAAACCATTTTATTTACTGAAAGCAGGTTTTCCTCTCTCTGGTTTAAATCAAGTTTTGCAATGGTTCCCTGTGCGAATTTGCATTTTGAAAGTTCAAAATCCTTTTGCTCTAATTCTTGAATCTTCTTTTGCTTAGTAAGTTTTTCCTTATCCATATTAACTGATACAAGAGAATCGTTTACTTCCTGCATGGAAGTCAAATTAGTTTTTTCATAGTTTTTGAGACTTCTTTCATAAGCAATCTTTTTAGCTTTTAAGTTGGCTCTGAGTTTTCCGCCCATAAACAGAGGCTGGATAATTCCGCCGCCGAATCCCCACAACATATTGTTGGTTGTAAACAAACTGCCGAAATTGGTTGAGTTAAATAATAACAAACCGCCCAGATTCAAAGAAGGAAGCATTTCTTTTCTTGCAACTTTTACATCAATTCCAGCTTTTTCAAGCATTTTTTCTGCCTTGATATAGTCGGGGCGTTTCATTATTACATCAGAGTTTACAAACTCCGGAATATTTCCGGAAAACGCGAGTTCTTTATAGTCAATCCTTTTGTATTCTTCAATATTATTAGGGCTGTCACCCGTTAATACCGCAAGCTGATGCAGTAATTTAGTTCTTTCTTTTTTCAAATCCGTTAAGTCCGTAACGCCGGAAATATAAGATTGATTTGCTTTAACCAAATCGGAAGTTGATACAATACCCTCTGCGTTACTGATTGACATTATTTCAAAGATTTCTTTTCTCAAATTTACGATATCTTCCTGCAAGTCAATCATCGCATCAAGTTTAACTATATTTATATATACGCTTCCGACTGATGACGCTATTGAAATATACGCAGCCTGTTCATCAAGAATAGAAGATTCGTACAATTTTCTGACAGCGGTTGTTCTGTTGTGATTTTTTCCGAATAAGTCAAGCTCGTAGCTTGCTATAATAGGCAGTAAAAAACTTCCGGCTTCATGGCTCATGATACCGCCGTAGCCCGGCATAAACCCCGCTTGCAGCTGAGGCAGCTCTCCCGCTCTTTGCATAATAACATTTTGGTAATATTCATCAATCGTCAGGGTTGCCATTTTCAAATCTTTATTATTTTCGACGGCTTTAATAATATAACCGTTTAAAATATCGTCATTAAACTGCTGCCACCATGCCATATTAATGTATTCATATTTATTTTTTTGCGGAGTTATTTTGTCGGAATTTTTATCTTTTTTCTTCTTTTTATTTTTATCAATATTTTGTTCTGCTCCGGCGCTTAATACCGTATTGTCTGAAGCAATTACGGGAACGACATTTCCAACCCCAAGTGATAATAATATAGCTAATGTTAATAACTTTTTCATTTCTTTTCTTCTCCAAGTACTTGATTTTTTCTGACAACAATGATAACATAAGTATGTTGCATTTGCAACATGTTGCAAAATAAACATACATCAAAAAGAGGATTTACAAAATTGCAAGAACATTTTACGGATACAATATTTTATCAAATAGAATTAACTGCAAAATATTGCAGGTACCTTGGGCAGCAGGTTTTTGAAAAGTATAATGCCGGAGTTTCAACAGAAGAATTCTCGGTTCTTGATGTGCTTTATTGCAATCCGCAGCTCTGCCAAAGGGATTTAGCTAAAATCATATTAAAAGACAGAGCAAATACAGGAAAACTCCTTGACAGTCTTGAAAAAAAAGGTTATATTACGCGCAAGCTGTCAATAAAAAACAACAGGCCGGTAAAAATTACTGAAATAACTCCGGAAGGCAGGCGCAAGACAGAAGAAGTAACGGAAAAAATCAGACCGAATTTTGTTGTTATTAAAGAAAAGATTAAGAATAGTGATGTGGCAAAAGTCGGAAACTTGTTATCAGAATTAAGAGAAATTTTAAAAGAAACGTTAGAAATACAGATTTAGACCAAGGGAAAGGTATTTTAAAATGAGTGAAGAAAATAAAACAGAAGAACATACAAGAAAATTGCCGGTAAAAAAACGATACTTGTTTATGTTTCTGGCATTAATTGCAATATTGGTAGCGGGATATTTTATTTACGAAGCTTTAGGGTGTCAGTCAACGGATGACGCTTATGTGGAAACAACGACAGTTTCCGTTTCTCCTAAAGTTTCAGGTCAGATAGTAAAAGTACTTGTTGAAGATAACCAGCCGGTAAAGGCAGGACAGGTTGTTGCGGTTATTGATAAAATAGATTATCAGGTAAAACTTGATCAGGCAACGGCGGCTTATGAAAGAGCATTATTAAATCAGGAAAATGCGCATGCCAATTTAAATGCAGCAAATTCTGAAATCGAGCTTGCCAAAAAAGATGTGGAAAGATATGAAAATCTTTATGCTGCGGGTGCTGTTTCAAAACAAACTCTGGACAGAGCAAGGACAAATTTGGAAAGTATGCAGGCTCAACAGACAACTGCACAACAGGCTATTTTTTCAAAAAATCCCGAAAAAAGTGCAAGAGTTGCGGATGCTGATTTGAATGTATTAAAAGCTCAAAAACGTGCTGCCGAACTTGCCTTGGAATATACGGATATAATTGCACCTATAGACGGAACGGTCTCTAATAAAAAGGTTGAAGTAGGAATGATGGTTCAGCCCGGCAGTCCTTTGTTTGTAATTGTTCCGCATGATGTTTGGGTAGTTGCAAATTATAAAGAAACGCAGCTTACAAAGATGAAAGAGGGTATGGACGTAGATATTAAGATTGATACTTATCCGGATAAAGTATTTAAAGGTAAGATTGACAGCATTCAACGAAGTTCCGGTGCAAAAGCAAGTCTTTTTCCGCCTGAAAACGCGGTAGGTTCGTTTGTAAAAATTGTACAAAGAATTCCGGTTAAAATTGTCTTTACCGAAAAAATAGACCCGAAGGAATATTCAATTATTCCGGGTATGTCGGTTGTGCCTAAGGTAAAGATTAGAGAATATTACAGAAATAACAAATAAATAACTAATTTTCAGTATTACGACTCTGTGGTTCGGTTGGAATTCCTCCGAACCTTCTTTTTATATTTTGTAATTAAAATTGTTCTAATCCTTTCTGCTTGTGATATAATAAATATTAAATTAGACTAGTCATATTTAGAGGAGTATGAGACAAAAATGGGAAATAATCTGATTCCTTTAAGAATTGCAGGTGTAGGTTACAGTTTGCCGGAAACGGTGATAACAAATGATGATTTGACAAAATTGTACGAAACGTCTGACGAATGGATTTATACAAGAACCGGAATTAAAGAGAGACGTGTTGTATCCGGTGAACAAAATGCAATTGATTTAGGGTTTGAAGCGGCTAAAAAAGCTTTAGACAAAGCCAATATTAATCCGGATGATTTGGATTTGATACTTGCGGCATCTTCTGCTCCTCCGGATTTGTATCCGGCGATTGCATGCCATATTCAGGCAAGACTCGGAATAAAAACCCAGATTCCGGCGTTTGATATAACAGCTGCATGTACGGGTTTGATTTACGGCTTGAGTATTGCCAAAGCTTATATTAACAGCGGTATATACAAGAATATTTTAATAGTTGCAACAGATAATAATTCGCGCCTTGTAAACTGGGAAGACAGAGCAACATCAATTCTTTTTGGCGATGCGGCGGGCGCAATGGTTGTTACGGCTTCTGATGACGGTGTTGATGATGTTATTGCGATTGACATTAAATCAGACGGACATATAGGCGATTTAATTGAACTTTCTTTTGACGGAAAAAACTGTCCTCTTGTTGAGCAGTACGAACCGAAACCAAAAGGAATTCGTATGAACGGAAAAGGTGTTTACGCTTTTGTTGCAAAAATTCTCCCCCATTATGTGGAAAATCTCATTCTGAATGCCGGCATGAAAGCGGAGGATATTGATTATCTTATACCGCATCAGGCAAATATAAGAATTATTCAGGCGGTGCAGGAAAGATTGGGTTATGCCGATGAAAAAGTCGTAACAAATATTAAGTATTACGGCAATACTTCGGCCGCTTCAATTCCTCTGGCGTTGGCTGAAAGCGTTGAGAAAGGTAAAGTTAAACTCGGAACTACCGCCGTACTTTGCGGGTTCGGTGCCGGCATGACCTGGGGCGGAGCCATAGTAAGGTTAAGAGACGGAATTTGTTAGGTTTGAAAAACAGGCTTAATGCCTGTTTTTTTATATCGCAGTTTTTTAAAGTTTGAATTTAAACAGGCAAAACGAAAAGGATTAGGAAATATGTTTGTCGGATTAGAGCCCAAAATATTAAGTAACGGAAAGCGCATTTTTTCAAAAACAGTCGCCCAAAAGACGTATACCAGAGTTACAGACAGGTGCGGAAAAGTGTTGATTGACAGAGTCAAGTCTATTGAAAAATCAAAAGTGGGAAATAAGAGTGTAATAACAAAAAAAGAAGTAAGTGTAGTAAACGATTTACAGGGAAATTCTTTTGGTTTTAAATATCAATCTGACAGAGTTTATAACGGGGCCGGAAAACTTGTCGGAGTTAGAGAAATTGAAAATAAGCCCGGAATCGTTAATACCGAATCGAGGATTAATCCGTTAAACAGAATGCCCGATTGTTACCATGTGACTAAATCAACATCAGGTAAATCTTATGTTAAAGATTTTGAAAACGGAACGGTTAAACGTAAATGGTTTACGCCGTCACCTGCGAATTTTGTCAAATCAAGAATGCCTCTTGGTATGAGAAATCCGCAATATATCAGAAGTTCTGAAAAAAAAGGAAATTATTCAATAGCTGATTTTGTCAGAAATAAATTTGAAGTTCCGGTTTTTTACAATAATAAAGGTCTGCCTAAACCCCCAAAATGTGCGGATGATTTTGCGTTAGTTAATATGTCATTAAAGGAAATGAGGGAATATCACGGCAAGAAATATCCCGAAAACAGATATGCAAAATTCGGTATGAATTTGGATTTTTTAAATGATAAGCAGACCTATTCCGCAATAGAAGATTTAGATATATATTTATAGGGTTTATGGTATAATTAAACAAGCAAAGTTCCGTGTGTTTAAAATTACGGAAACATCTGTTTTTTAGGATAAAATAGTAAGGAGTATAATATGGTTAAGAAGATTGCGTTTTTATTCCCGGGACAGGGCTCACAGGCTGTCGGTATGGGAAAAGATTTGTATGAAAGTTTTGAAGCGGCTAAGAATGTTTTTGATACCGCTGATAAGACTTTAGGAAAAAGTATTACAACAATTTGTTTTGAAGGGCCTGAAGAAGATTTGAAACAGACCGTTAATACTCAGCCTTCTATTGTTACAATGTCAATTGCTGCTATGGAAGCTTTAAAGTCTGGGGTAAATATAACTGCTGATTATGTTGCGGGACACAGCTTAGGCGAATATTGCGCTATGTACGCAGCAGGTGTTATGGATTTGGAAACAACTCTAAAATTAATCCAGAAAAGGGCTGACTTGATGGGGGCAACAAAGGGCGGAAGTATGGCCGCAGTATTAAACGCAACGGAAGAACAATTGAAAGCCGGATTAGAAGAAGGTTCTAAAGTCGGTTATGTTGATGTGGCTAATTATAACTCTCCCGCACAAGTGGTTATAACAGGTGACGATGATGCGGTAAAAGCGGCTTCTGATTATCTTCTTGCTAACGGCGTAAGAAGAGTTGTTCCGCTTGCGGTTTCGGGAGCTTTCCACTCTAAATTTATGGAAAATGCCGGAAAAGAATTCGCTTCTTTTGTTTCTGATTTTAATCTGAATGACGCGTCAATTCCTGTTATTACAAATGTTGATGCCCAAATCACAACAAAAGCGGAAGATTTTAAAACAAAAATGCCTAAACAGATTTCATCTTCAGTACACTGGACTCAAACAATCCAAAAGATGGCGGAAGAAGGCGTTGATACATTTATTGAAATCGGACCCGGAAAAGTTCTTGCAGGACTGAACAAAAAAATTGCACCGGAAGCAACTGTTTATAACGTATTCGATAAAGCTTCTCTAGAAGCGACAATTTCCGCTTTAAAAGAACAAATGGCAGGAGTATAAGGCGGTCAAGATGAAAGTGTCTAAAATTACACCGAATACAGAGAATTACCAGAGACAGGTTCAGCCAAGAAATCTTTATCTTTCACAAGGCCGCAAAGCTGATATGAAAATGATGAAAAAAGTAATTCAAGATTTTGGTAAAAAATCTGTGTTGGAAGGGGTAAAAGAAGGGGTAAAAGATTTTTTTAGACAGCTCGTTAAAAAATAGTAGGTTGGGATTTCTATCCCAACAATAACTTTTGAGGTCACAAATTGGCACCTCACCCTAACCCTCTCCTCTTAGGTGAGGGGACACTACAGAAATGCAGGTCGGGCGCCGTCTGACAAAAACATTAAAAAGTGAAAACTAAATAACGAGAGGCTTAACCCCCTCCCTAACCCTCCCCCTTGGAGAGGGAACACTACAGAAATGTAGGTTAGGCATTGCCTGACAATAACTGAAAATAAAGATGGATAATTTAGCATTGGTTAAAAACTTAATATACGAAATACGCGGGCAAAAGGTTATGCTTGACTTTGAGCTTGCTGAATTGTATGAAGTAGAAACAAAAAAATTAAACCAAGCAGTAAAACGTAATAAGGAACGTTTTCCGGAGGATTTTGTTTTTCAGCTTACAAGCGAGGAATGGCAAACTTTGAGGTGCCAAATTGGCACCTCAAAAGAAGAAGATTTTTTGAGGTCACAAATTGTGACCTCAAAAAACAAAACAGAAACAAGGGGCGGAAGACAGTACCTTCCGTACGCTTTTACCGAGCAGGGAGTTGCAATGCTCTCGGGTGTATTAAAAAGCAAAAGAGCCATTGAGGTTAATATCCAGATTATGCGGACTTTTGTTAAATTAAGACAATGGGCGCTTGACAGCAAAGAATTCGGACAAAGACTGCTTGACTTGGAAAAATATTTTATGGAACATTGTAAAGATAATGAAACGGATATAAGAAGAATTTATGAAGCAATAGATTTGCTCATGGATAGAACAAAACCGGGTGAAATCGGGTTTCAGGCATGATTAACACCTCACCCTAACCCTCTCCTCTTAGGTGAGAGGACATTACAGAAATGTAGATCGGGCACTGCCCGACAAAAATGAATACAAGAGAATAGAAATGTAGGTTGGGGTTTTACCCCAACAAAAATTTAAGATAAGGAGAAAGATTAATGACAGAAAGAAAAATTGCTTTGATTACCGGAGGTTCACGCGGTATTGGTTTGGCTTGCGCTATTGAGCTTGCAAAAGCAGGATGCGATATCATTATCAATGATATTTGTGATGCTGAAAAAGCACAGCCGGCTTTAGATGAAATCAAGGCTTGCGGTGTAAACGCTTATTTTTACAGCTTTGATGTTTCAGACGATAAAGCTGTACAGGAAAATGTTGATAAGATGATTGCTGAACACGGCAAGATTGATATCTTGTTAAACAATGCCGGTATAACAAAAGACGGTTTATTTATCAGAATGGATATGGAACAGTGGGAAAGAGTTATCAAGATTAACTTAACAAGTGCTTATTGTGTAACTCACGCCGTAATCAAATATATGATGAAGGCTCGCCAAGGTTCAATCATTAACATGTCAAGTATTGTAGGACGCCACGGTAATGCCGGCCAAGCTAACTATTCAGCTTCTAAAGCAGGCTTAATCGGTTTGACTCAAACGTTAGCTAAAGAATTCGGTTCACGCGGTATCAGAGTTAACGCTGTATGCCCCGGATTTATTCAAACAGCTATGACACATGATTTAGCCAATATTGATGAATACTTAAAAGCTATTCCGATGAAGAGATTGGGAACTCCTGAGGATATCGCTAAGGTTGTTAAATTCCTTGCACTTGATACTGAATACGTAACAGGTCAGGCAATAGAAGTTGCAGGCGGTTTGATGATATAGTTTTAAAGACAAAACGGAAGGGCAGCCTTCCGTTTTTTTGTGTTCAAATATGTAAACGACGGCTTTTAAGCCGTCGTTTACAGTTTAAACTAAATAATATTGTTTACACTTTTGCCAATTTAGCTTCGCTTTCAAGCTGCAATGTTACTGTTGTAATATCGCAAACTGAAGACGGGCCGAAGTATTGAATAGCACCCGGGAACAAGTATCTGTCATGGAGCGCCCAATCTTCCCTGTTTGCTTCAAGTTTCTTGAATACGGGGCCGTCAAGTTCAACAAGCGCTTTTTTAATAACGGGTTTAATTTCACCGTGTCTTCTTTCTATATTCATTATCATAGTAAGCGGAACGCCGCCTGCAATCCAATCATTAGCGGGTTCTGTCAAGTTTCTGATTGATGACAGGTAGCCTGTTAAACCGAAGTTAATTAATGCAAAAGCATTGTAACCGAGTGAGTAGCAGTAATCGGCATCAAAGTTTGACGGGAATGCGCAGCGGCCTTCATATCCGAAGAAATGGGCTTGAGCATTGAATTTACCGATATACTGTCCTTCAAGTTTCATTTCATCAAGCTTTTGAGAAATCATTTCTATTAAAAGTTTTTCAGTGTCAATTTTAGATACCTGAATATTGCCGTGCGGATCACGGTCTGCAAGTAACTGCCCTTTAATAAGTGCAGGAAGTGAATTGTATACTTTTGCATTATCATCAGATAATCTGTTTTCTACAATTGCGAACTTTTCACGAATTGTCGGAGCGTTTACAAAATCCGGATCCGTTTCAAGTTCTGCCATAATATCGTTAAGATTTGCAATCATAGATTTCATTTCGGGTATAAATTCGATTAACCCTTCAGGAATAACCGCAATACCGAAATTTTTACCCATATCGGCACGTTTTACGATAATATCAACCATATAATCAATAACCGAAGCCAGTGACATAGATTTTGTTTCGACTTCTTCGGAAATCAATGTGATATTCGGCTGAGTTTGAAGAGCAGCTTCAAGAGCTACGTGAGAAGCACTTCTACCCATAATCTTTACAAAGTGCCAGTATTTTTTAGCGGAATTCGCGTCTCTTTCAATATTTCCGATAAGTTCCGCATAAGTTTTTGTAGCTGTATCAAAACCGAATGAAATTTCTATTTGTTCATTTTTCAAATCGCCGTCAATAGTTTTGGGGCAGCCAATAACCTGAATTCCGGCATTATTTTTAACAAACCATTCTGCAAGGAGAGCGGCGTTTGTATTTGAATCATCGCCGCCGATTATTACAATTGCGGAAATTTCAAGTTTTTTACAAACTTCCAAAGCATTTTGGAATTGATCTTCTGTTTCAAGTTTTGTTCTGCCGGAGCCGATAATATCAAATCCGCCGGTATTTCTGTAATCGTTAATAAATTCATCGTTAAATTCTACATATTTACCGTCGATAATTCCTGAAGGGCCGCCGAGGAATCCGTATAATTTATTATTGGGATTTGCTTGTTTTAAAGCATCATACAGCCCTGCAATAACGTTGTGCCCTCCGGGTGCCTGACCTCCGGAGAGAATTACACCGACATTTCTTTTGCTGCTGGTATTTGAGTCGGTAGATGTTTGGAATGTAATTGTTGGTTTTCCGTAAGTATTTTTAAATAAATTTTTAATTTCATCTTTATTTGCGACAGCTTCCGTTGCGCAACCTTCCTGCGCGATAAGATGATTAATACCGTTTGCCAAAGTGTGAGGTAATTTTGGCTGATATTTAAGTCTTTCAATTTGTAATGGTGATAAATTTGTCATAAAAATTTCTCCTTCTTTTGTTTAAATTATACATTAAATATTATTTTTTATCACACAAGCAAAATTTAAAATTACGAGTTTTAGTATAAAAAAGGAAATAAAATGATACAAATAAATTTGAAAAGTAACAATATAACATTTGGTGCAAACAGAAAGCTGGTTCCTTTATCCGAATACAAGGGAGTAATATTAAAACTGACGAGTCAGGATAAAGAGAAAATTTCGATTTATGAAAAAAAGATTGCAGAAATTACTATAGAATGTATAAAACTTAAAAATTTGGTAAAAAAATGTACACATAATCATTATTTGTATGAATATTACAGTAATCGAATCTCTTATCTGGAATGGTGTATTAGAGACTTAAGAACTGCTATTTTTGAAATCAAAGCGAACAGAATGAAAAAACAAACGGCAGAAGTACGGAAACTTGATACAACAATTTAGTATCTTTTTTGTACTCTGTTTTAATTATCTGCCCCAGAGAATAACTCTTGTTTCATTACATTTACCGATAGCAATTCCGTCAGCGTCGAACAAATAGCAGTCATTCGCAGGTTCACCTAAGAATTTTGCAGGATTGGCAACTTTTTCACCGTTCAAATCGTAAAGATAATAAACAGGTTTATACGGATCATGCTTACAAGTTCCGACTCTGTCTCCGGCATAATTATGTATACGATATGCAATGGCATCAGCTCGCACTTGCAGCATTGTAATTAATATTAATAATATTAAAAGAACTAATTTTTTATGCATTTTTCTCTCTTATCTTCTTAGTAAATCAATATCCGTTAAGAAACAATAAACTTGCCCAAATTACAATAATTCCGGACATAATCCCCGTGATTGCATAGTGCCAGTCACCATACTCATGTGAGAGCGGAAGCAGGGTATCAAAAGAAATATAAATCATAATTCCCACAACTGCAGCCATGAAAAAGCCGACAAAAACTTGCGGTAAAAACCAGTGTAAAAGTGCAAGTCCGATAAGTGCACCTATGGGCTCTGTCATACCGGTCCAAAAAGAATACCAAATTGCCATGCGTTTTTTGCCGGTTGCGTGATAAATAGGAAGTGCAACCGCAATTCCTTCCGGAATGTTATGTAATGCAATTGCCAGAGCAACCGTAACACCTATGGCAATATCCTGTGAAGAAACAAGAAATGTCCCTAAGCCTTCAGGAAAATTATGCACCGCAATTGCAATAGCAGTTAACAGCCCGGCCCTTTTTATTCTGTGTTCTCTTTTGGGGCAATTACTGCCGTCTATTAATAAATCTTCTTCAACGTGATCCGGTACAAATGTATCAATAAGTTTGGATATAATTACTCCGGCTATAAACCCTCCGAACATAATCCAATGATAACTAATCGGATAATACTCTTTAAGAAGTCCTTCTGCCGTGGATAAGATTTCAGTCAGGGAAACAAAAATCATAACACCTGCAGAGAATCCGAGTCCAAGCGAAAGCATTTTCATATTATTCCGGTTTACTAAAAAAGTAATAAATCCGCCGATAACGGTGGCAAAACCGGCTAAAACGGTCATTAAAAGAGGTATTTTCCAATTTTCAATCATATTACGTTCCTTCCTGAATAATTTTATCACAAATAAAAACTTGCAAAAAAAAAATCAGCAAGTAATATAAAATATATTCGGATGACAATTGAATACGAGAGCGTAGCTCACAAGGCGAGGGGTAATTCGAAAATAGGGGATGAACCTCGCGGGGAAGCCGTTCAGGATACAGAACCAATTAAATACGGGAGCGTAGCTCAGTTTGGTTAGAGCGCATGCCTGTCACGCATGAGGTCGCGAG
>CALUSF010000024.1 GCA_944323325.1 Candidatus Gastranaerophilales bacterium | reverse complement strand
GTGACTCTTTTTTATTAGCGGGAGACGAGGCTCGAACTCGCGACATCCTCCTTGGCAAGGAGGCATTCTACCACTGAATTACCCCCGCAAGCTATATACCTATAATACATGCTCAAATTTAAAATGCAATAGGAAAATTTAATTGTAATCTCTTAAAGGCGGACGAGATGAGTCAAACTCTCCATATAAATTGTTTTTACGGGTCTTTTGTATGTTTACCGGCTCATACAAACTCTGATCTTCCAATGACTGTTTTTTATAATTGATATTATGTATATTTGTTTCAACTTGTTTTACTGACTCATTAACGGCATCTTTTGCCGGCTCAGCCTTAACTTCCAACTTAGAATTAAGTTTAGCCTCTTCTTCCTGCTGTTTCTTCAGAGCCTTTGCTTTAGCACGCTCTTCCGCTTTTTGCTTGCGTAATTCTTTCTTTTCATTATATTTTTCTTTTGTATCTGCTATCTTAGCATCAACCCTTGATTTGGCAACCGCATAATCTTTACTTCCTTCTTTATGCCATCTTCGGTATTTTTTTGTAAATACGTTATCAAAATTGCCCATATCATAATATATCTGGTTTGATTCTTTTGCATAAACATCCGGCGGTAAAACCTTTAACTGTACATTCTGCGCAATTTCAGGACATAACATTCTTGAATAATCCCTGATTTTTTGCAGCTGTTCGGTTTGAGGTGACGGTCCGCGAGTGATTATACGATTTTCCACAACACTTATTGTCTTGTAAAAAGTATTAGACCACAATATTGTATTATTTTTTGTATCAGCCAAAGCCGCATACGTACTTATCTTATACGCCGGATCCACTACCGTAGCACCGGGAATATTTAAAAAATCCCAAAAAGTTCTTCTCAAAATATAATTCTCGGAATCCAGAGAAGAAGTTATTAAAAGCACATATCTGGCCTGTGATTTATCTGCAATCTTTTTTAAACTTACAAAATCAATATTATAAGAAGTTCGAAACCTGCTTGTAAGATTTTTTGCAGGTATCATTGAATACGGGCTGCTTTTTAGAATTTTACGTTCTTCACTTACGGTCGGAGCCTTGATATAATCCGTGAGGTTTAAAATATTAATGACTTCGTTGGCAAAAAATTCCGCCGCCGCATTATATATATAAGAATCCAACGCTTCATTTTCCGTTACTATATTATCGGGAATAACAATAACTTTATACTGCTCCGCCGATACGAACGGAGCAAATATCATTACTATCCCGATTGCTAATATTCTTAATAAATCTCTCACGATAAAATTATATCATAACCTTATATAGGTGCCAAAGATTTACATCTTGTTACTTTATTGATATTATAATTATAATCCGGATGAGAAATTTTCTTAATAAATATATAAATAAATACACCATTATAATTTTAAGCTTTTACATATTTTGGCTTTTCATAATTCCGTTTATCTTTGCGGAAATTCTGCCTGTTATATGCGAAAATATTTCGTACAATTCCGGCTACAAAATAGAGATTATAAACCCGCACTTAAAACAGAGTTTTCTTCCAAGCGTCAAAATACAAGCCGACAAAATACATATTCAGGAAAAAGATTCAAACGATTTTGTTACAGTAGAAAAATTTGATATGCAATTCAGACTCTTACCTCTTTTATCCGGAAAACTGCATATCAATGAAATTTCTGCGGAAGATATTACTCTTAATACCAGCCTCAAAGAAAAAGTTGTTCTTGATAAAGATTTCTTTAAAGATTTACAAAATACCGGAATTAAATGCGACAAAATCAGACTGAACAACTTTAAAACAGCAATTTATCAGCAAGGAATTCAAATGCCGGTATTATACAGCGGAGACAACGTTTTCTATCAAAAAAACGGGCGATTTATAAAATTGCAATATAACAGCAGACTGAATATTCAAAATTCAGAATCGGAAACACACATCAATCTTTACCTTCCGCGCAATAATGACATCCGAAAAAGTGTTATAAATGTTAAAATAGAGAATTTTGACCTTGCGCCACTGGGTACTTATCTGAAACAGTATCTCCCTAAAGATGTTGAAAAACTGCAAGGGATTGTAAATGTAGATGTAGATAAACATAAGTTAAATGCGGCATTTAATAATTGCGCAGTTATTATGAAAGATAATGCCAAATCCGTAATTTTCCCCAAGATATTGAATATTGATTCCGATTTTATAATTACTGCAAAAGTAATTAATTTTGAAAATGTCAATATAAAATCCCAAAATATAAATGCAGCCGTTAACGGTTCAATATTTAACTATCTTGATACCCCCGTTACAAAAATGGATTTGAATGTACAGCTGAATCAGTCAAAAGTCGAAGATATCGTAAACGCCTTACCGCCGATTATAGTAGAAGAGTTTAATGTTTACAAACTTAAAAAATATAAATTTTACGGAGATGTTATCGGGAATTTTTCCGTTAAAGGCAACACAAAAGAACCGGAAATTACGGGAGACATCTTTATTGATAACGGAATCTTAATAGAACCTATCAAAAACGCACGCGGTGCTACAATTAAACTAAACTTTACCGGTAAATATCTGAATTTTGACGTTGTTGTTCCCGCCGGAGGTCTTGAAAAAGTCTGGGTAAAAGGCGGTGTAGAGTTATATAATGTCAAATACTCCGATATGCGAATTTGGAGTACCCCAAAAGTAGATTTGGAACTTGCCGAAAAAAAAGTTCTGCCGCTGCATGAAATCCTTAACTTTATCATAGGTCCCGTGCCTATTATGGATGTTAAAGGCGACGGAAATATAGATATCACGGTAAAAGGCAACAGGAAAAATCCTCATGTTTGGGGTGTGTTAAATTTCAATAATGTTCATACTTACTTTATTGAAATGCCGGATATAGTTTTACAAAATGCACAGGCAATTTTACGGTTTAATGATGAAAACGCCTTCTTCAAAACTCAAAAGGGCATCTTGAACGGTAAAAACATCGATATTCAGGGAAACTGCACTTTATCAGGGAAATTTGATTTTAATGTTAAATCCGAAAACCTGGAAATCGGTAAATTATATAAAGCTATAAAGACTTCTACAATGATTGACGATTTAAAAAATATGCTTCCGGAATTGGATTTATGCGAAGGACTTTCAAATGTTGCCGTAAGAGTATATGGTGAAGTTAAATATATTGAAGATTTAAAATTCAACAAAAACTTCTTTACATCCGGTAAAATTGAACTGCTCGGAAATAAATTCGGCATTGAAGGTATAAATATTAATAGCACTAAGGGAACTATAAATTTTGACGGACTTAATGCCGGTGCGGATATTACTTCCAACATCGGCACCTCACCGATTAATGCCAAGGCGGATATTAAAAACGACTATACGGACGTAACATTTAATCTCCCGAGATTAAATATGAACGATATTATTAAAGATAAAAATAACGATATAGGGAATGTTTATTTAAAAGCGGAAGGCAGTTACAAAGGAAAATTAAGCAAAATAGAATATGATAAGGTTAATTTTACCGCAAAAATACTGGGCTCCGCACCTCAAAATAAACTCAAAGTCCGCAGGGGAGAAATTGTTCTCAAAAATAATAAATTAAACATTTCGGACCTAAGCGGAAATATCATTGATGCTCAAAGCCTATTTAATATAAATCTTGAAGCAAATAATATTACAGACCATCCGAATGTTAACGGAAATATAAATCTCAAAGGGTTTGAACTTTCCAACATTAATACACTTGCAAACTGCCCGATAATTCCCGAGGATATTCGAAAATATTTGAACCTTGTAAGTTTTGACAAAGGAAGAATTAATATAAACGGCAGAATCGACAAAAGCAAGGTTAATTTTTACACGGATTTGGGCGGAATTGCATTTACTTATGAGCCGCTTAAACTCCCCGTAAAAATAATTAACGGCAGTTTAATTATGAGAAATAATAATTTACGACTTAACAAAATAAATATGCTGGCCGACGGCATGCCTTTTCTTGCCGACGGAATTATTAATGACGTTTTCTCCAAACAATATTTTAATATGTATTTTAATTCAAAACCCAGGCAGGAGTTCATTGACAAATATATCAACAAGAATCAAATCTATCCGGTAAAGGTTAAGGGAGATATTGTTTATTCGGCCGATATTAAAGGGGTTAAAGATAACTTTAACCTTAAAGCCGACGTAAATATGGCAAAAGATTCAAGTATATATCATCTCGGCGCAACCGTAGGCGATGTAGAGAATGCTATTGTCTTGAATTTAGATACAAAAGTTATTAATCAAAATATCCTGAAAATAAAGGAGTTTTCTTATGACAAAATTATTCCGTCCCTTGGAAGTAAGCAAACACGTTTAAATATGCTTAAAGCTTATGGCGGAATAGAAGTTTTTAAGGATGACCTGTTGTTCCATGATTTATACATAAAAACTCAAAATCCGACTGATGCAAGAATTTTCAATATAATTTTCAGAAAACCAAATATTAAACAAGGACAGTTTACATCAGACCTCAGATTTAACGGCAGATTATCGAATCCTAAGCTTTTGGGAACATTCCATATTTTTGAAACAAATATTCCGTTTTTAGATACAACAATGAAGAATATAAACTTTAATTTTAAAGAACGCACTGTCGAATTGTCTTCAAAAGGCGAAATTCTCGGAAATGATATAACTATAAAAGCTGTTCTTAAAAACAAATTAACGATTCCGTATCAGGTTGAAACCGCTGTTTTAAATACAAAATTGCTTGATTTAAACTATATAACGGACAGGCTGAAACTTTCACAAGTTGACAACTTCCAGACATTTGAATCATTTGAAGGATTTGACCTTTCAGCCTTAATAATCAACAACCTTAAAATGAACGCGGACAGCATTCACCTCAGAAATATTGTTGCGGAAAATTTTGAAGCATCCGCCTCTTTCAATGAAAATAAAATTATCAATGTTGACAATTTTAAATTCAACCTTGCAAACGGAACCCTGAATGGCAGTTTCACGTATAATTTGAATGATAATAATGCGGGTATTAAGCTCAAAGCAAAAGATATGAACGCAAATGAGCTTTCTTACGCACTTTTTGATTTAAATAACCAGCTCTACGGCGATTTAACCGGAGATATCAAATTATCCTGTACCGGTACGGATTTTGATAATTGTATGAAAACTCTTAACGGAAAAACAAAATTTACCGTTTCTGACGGCAGAATGCCGAAATTGGGCTCGCTTGAATATTTACTTAAAGCCGGCAACCTTATAAAAGGCGGACTCACCGGAATTTCAATAAACAGCATAATTGATATCGTTACCCCTCTCAAAACAGGAGATTTCTCTGATATTTCCGGAAATATCGTAATAAAAGACGGAATTGCAGATAATATTGAAATTACAACCAAAGGAAAAGATTTAAGTTTGTTTATCGGAGGAACTTATAACTTCGCAACAGCTCATGCCGAAATGAATGTTCTCGGCCTGCTTTCAAAGAAAATATCAACAATGTTCGGCCCAATCGGAAATCTATCCCTAAATACCCTTTTTAATGCCATTCCAGGAGTTGATTTATCCAAAGACACAAAACTCCTTGAACAAATCAACAAAATTCCGGGTATTGAACTATCCGAAAAAACATACAGAAAATTTATCGCGGAAATTAAAGGTAACATAAACGGTGACGATTATGTTACAAGCTTCAAATGGATTAACTAAAATTTTAAACTTTATTATTAATTTTTATAAATATTTGCAAAATAAATCTTATTCCAATAAAATTATAATGAGGGTCGTAAATTGGAACACTATACTAAATCATTACCTTATGAGTTGGAACTGACATCAAGAGTTTTGCATGAAGCCGCAAAATGCTTTTTTGAGCAGAACAAATTTCCGATATCACAAGAAGAATTTACTATTCTGGATTGTTTGTATATGTATCCGGATATTATCCAGATTGAACTTGCTAAATTAATTTTTAAAGGAAGAGCACACACGGGAAGATTCCTTAAATCACTTGAAGAAAAAGGTCTGATAGAAAGAACCCCCGGAAAATCCGGTTCTAAAATAATAATTAAAAGTACAATTACTCCCAAAGGGCTTGAGCTATACAAACAAATAAGCCGGGCTTTAGACGAACATATACAATCGGCAAACTCTATTGTAAGTATTGATATAAAAAATGTTATAAAAATGCTGCAAACGATAAGAGAAGACGCTATCAAACAGTTTAACATAAAGTTTGAATAATCATTCTTGCAAAAAAACTAATTCTGTGGTTTAATCTACGTGTTGACATATCTACATGTAGTTAAAGGAACATATAATGGAACCGACCGTTAATAATGAAGAATGGCATTTTAAGATAGAACCTTGGATAACAATGATTCCTCTGATGCTTTCAATATTTATGTTTGCACTAGATGAAACAATTTCAAACGTAGCTCTTCCATATATGGCAGGAACCTTTTCTATAAGTCATAATGAGTCAACGTGGATAATCACGAGTTATCTTGTAGCAAGCGGTATTGTCATCCCTGCGGTTGATTTTTTCAGCAAGCTTATGGGACGAAAACAGTACTTTATGCTAAGTATAGTAATATTTACCATAGCATCTATACTTTGCGGGGTATCAAATTCAATGGCAATGATGATATTCTCACGAGTTCTTCAAGGCGCAGGCGGCGGAGGTATTTTGCCTATTGCACAAGCTGTTATTTTTGAAATATTCCCGAAAGAAAAACTTCCTGCTGCTATGGCAGTATTCGGTTTAGGTGTAATTATGGCGCCTATTATGGGGCCGGCTCTGGGCGGATGGCTTACAGAAAACTATTCCTGGCCGTTTATTTACTTTATAAACGTTCCGTTTGGGATTATTGCATTTATATTAGCTCATAAATACGTGGAAGAACCGCCTTACTCCAGAAAGCAAAAGAACGTCAAACTGGACGCTTCGGGTTTCTTTTTTCTCGCCCTTTGGCTTGCGACTTTGCAGGTTGTTTTAGACAAAGGTAATGACGCTGACTGGTTTGGCGCCGCCTGGATTTGTAAATTATTTACTGTTTCAATGATTTCTTTCTTTGTATTTGTATTTATCCAGGTTAAGAAAAGTCCGTCAAAAACCGGTTTAATTGATTTATCAATATTAAAAAATCATAACTTTCTTATAGGAACAATGGGACAAGTTATACTTATGGGTGTAATGATGTCATCTGCATCAATATTACCGTCAATGTTACAATCACTGCTTGGTTACACTTCATTTTTAAGCGGTCTTTCGATGGTGCCGCGGGGAGCAGGATGTTTTCTTGCATCCATACTATGCGGAGTCCTTGTAACCAAAGTCGGAATAAGGCCTGTTGTTACAATAGGGCTGGTTGTTTTAGCATCAGCAGGTTTGTTATTCGGAGAAATTAACACAACAATATCACTTAAAGAAATTGCATTACCTAACTTTGTATTCGGGTTCGGTATGATTATGGCAATGGTACCGTTATCAAATATTTCCTGTGCGACTCTACCCAAAGAAGCACAAACCAATGCTGCCGGGGTACAAAACCTGCTTAAAAACACCGGAGCCGCTATTGGTACATCAATAGCCACAACTATGATATCCAGATTTTCACAAGCTCATCAAATGATGATGATAAAGTCTCTGGCAGATACCAATAATGTTTACTCTGAAAGATTAAGTGCCATGACTTCATCATTTCTCAGCCAGGTCGATCCTTCCACCGCTGTATACATGGCTCAGGCACAAATTCATAACATGCTGAGGCAGCAGGCAACTTTGTGGGGGTATGTTGAAACATTCAGATACTTTGCCGTCGCCGTAATAATCATCCTGCCGTTTGTATTTTTCTTGTATGAAGGGAAAAAAACTAAACAGACAAAAGTAGTTGAATAAAAGTTAATTATTCTGCGCGTATACCGGAAAAATTATAATATTCTTTTGTTCCATCAGGATTTGTCTTTTCAATTAAGAGCTTTCCGTCTTTTATAACTTTTTGTGTGTGCGGTATTGAAGAACCATCCGTCCGCACTTCATTAACCCCGGAGCTTTCTCCGTCGCCGTCATTTTCCCCGTCGCCGACATCTTCCCCGTCACCGACATCTTCCCCGTCACCGACATCTTCTCCATCACCGACATCTTCCCCGTCACCGACATCTTCCCCGTCACCGACATCTTCCCCGTCACCGACATCTTCTCCGTCGCCGACATCTTCTCCGTCACCAACATCTTCTCCATCGCCGACATCTTCTCCGCAGCTTTGTTCTATTGCTTCAGTAAAATGTTTTTTTACAAGCCAATTTTGCGGCATCTCAAAGCCTATAATTTCTCCGTCAATTGAATATGCGTATTCATTTGCTTCAACAATGTCAAGATCCATAATAACATCCATACTCATTTCTGAAGTTTTTTGATTTACTTTATACATAATATCATTTTCCCAAGCATTAAAATTCACTGCCAGAACAGAATTTAGATCAGAAATCTTTCTATATACAGCCAAGGCTGATTCAGAAAGTTTTGCAACAGCTTGTTCGTGAAGAATAATTTCCGCAATTGAAGAAACGCCCCTTATAATCGGAGGTATCTCAGCGACTTCCGCAAGTTCTTCCGGATATGTTGCGGCAAATTCTTCATAAGGCATTCCTAAGATTTTTTCAGCTTCTTGTTCAAATAAAAGTTTTTCTTCCATAGCCGGTTTTTCTGTATCCGGATCGCCGTACCAGTATTCGGCCTCATAATCAACCCGATTAAATTTATCCTGAATATCCTTGTATTTATCGGCAAGTTCATTCAAATCATAATTAGGCAGCCTGTTAAGCAAATATCCCAAACCGGTTATTTCGTTTTCTATAAGCAAACTGTCCAGATTGTGCGCCATTTCGGCTAATTCATTGTTCGTATTTTGTTCGGTTATATAAGTTACTTGCTCTTTTTGTTCACGTGAAAGCTTTTCTACATAAGTTGAGGCTAATGTTCCGGATGATTCACTTTCGGGTGCAGCAGCCTCTGTTGTTTTTTCCAAACCAAAAATCCTGTTTACATCATCGCAGGTTACCTCTCCGCTCTCAACTGCCTTTTTTGCCTCTCCCAGAAAAAGAGAAATTTCTTCCTGAGTATCCAGATAAATACCGTTAGGTCTAACAGAATTATTATCGGCAGCTTTTGCCAGTTCCAATAACTTACCCGTAAGCTGTGTTAAATCTATATGCATAATTTTATCTCCCTTTTTCCTTATACATGTATAAAGTATTCGTGCTGCAAATAATTGCGTTTAAATTTTGTAAACTTATCAAAAGACAATAGTTTCAGGCAAAGCCCTCTTTACAATTTGTTACAAATAGAGTTTGCGGAAAAATTATTTCTGAACCCCATCTCTTGAAAGTTGAACAAAACGAGTTAAAATAATAACAGAGGTTTTAATTATGAGTTCTATATCATCAATCGATACTTCCATTTACTCCGGTTTAATTCAGGATATGAGCGCAGTTTCGGGCAGAAATGCTCCTGAAACACCGAGAATTCCGACACAAAACAGCTCTGATGCGGAAAGCATTCAGGTTGATTTAAGCAGCTACTATTCCAATATCAGACCCGAAGACTTACTTTCAACAGTAGGCAATAATGTCGTGCAATCAGCACAAGACCTTGACAACGCTATGGTTTCAGCGCTTCAAAACGGTTATTCTGTCCAAGACGCCGTAAATATCAAACTTGCACAAACCGCATATCAAGCAAACAGTGCTGTTTATGAGGCTGTAGTTGACATTTCCATCTAATATAAAAGCAAATACATTTCATTATAAAAACGTATTAGAAAGATAATGATTAAAAGCAATATTATCAGTATGATTCCCTGCGGAGATTTCCAGGCGAAATGTGCATGGATTCCCTGTACTCTTTTGCTGTATGTATCAATAAAATGAACCAGATAAAATACGTTGAATAAAATAATATAATACGGATTAATATTCACGGATACTTCATAAGTATTTTGTGTATATTTTTGTATGATTCTAAGGACTCTATATGTCAAAGCGATATAAATTAAGCATTGCAACACCGTAAACAAAATAAGAAATGCGGCATGCTGATAAAAATAAAACAAATAAAACCCGCCGTTCACTGCAAGCAGTGCAACCAGCCATTTTAACTTTAATCCGTCCTTAACTCCAAAAACAAGTTTGTTTACGGCTTTTCCGTTTATAAAAAACCAAATAGTCGAAAAAAATCCCAGAGTCAAAAGATCAATTGCCATAAACGGTACCAATTCGGTAAACTTTAAGCCTGGAAGAAAAGGCTCCCGAAAAAGAGCACCGCATTGTTCACATCGGAATGCATTTTTGTTTATAATATTACCGCAAAACGGACAAGCAATATCGTCTGACATTAAAACCTCTCTCTGCGTATATTATTGTATCATATTATATAATCTTTGCGCAATAGTCAGATATCGGGCAAGAAGAACAATTAGGCCGAATCGGTTTGCATACGTTTTGCCCATGGGTCACAAGCAGAGTATTTATATCAATCCAATACTTTACGGGAAGTTTTTTACGAAGAGCAAACTCTGTTTCCTCAGGATTTTTTGTCTTTACATACCCAAGCCGATTGAAAATCCTGTGGACATGAACATCTACACAAATTGCAGGTTTATTGAATCCTCTTGAAAGAACAAGATTTGCAGTCTTTCTGCCGACCCCGTTAAACTTAATCAAATCTTCAATTTCATCCGGCACTTGTCCGTTTAATTCCTCATCAATTTGTTTTGAAAGCTCTATAATTTGTTTTGCCTTATTTTCATAAAACCCGACCGGATATATTGCTTTTGCTAAATCTTCCGGCTTAACGTTTTTCATTTCTTTTGGAGTCTTTGCAAGTTCAAGCATCCTAAGTGTAGCGGGGTATGTAGTTCTGTCATTTGTCCTCAGGCTCAAAATACATGCAATAAGCACTAAATAAGGACTGTTGAAACTGTCCATCAGCTTTACAAAATCACTTTGCGGCTGCTTTGCTTCCTTAAGTTTTTGAACAACTTTGTCAATCATTACTTCCATACTGTTTATTTTAAAAAAAATATGGCATCTTCGCAATAATAATTAATTTATCTGGATATTATCAAGATAATGTTTGCAGGCTTTTTCTTTTGTGTAATTCAAAATTGTACTATAACTGTTTGTGAGTATTTCATTTTGGTTATCTGACTTTATAATTTTTTCTATAATATTTTCCTGCCAAAAATAACCGTTTTCACCGTTTTTAATAATTCCTGCGATTCCGTCACCCTCAGAACATACAGTTATACACCCGGACGCCATAGCTTCAAGATACACCATTCCAAAAGTCTCGTTTTCGCTCGGAAGCGCAAAAATATCAGCATTTCTCATCTCATTTAAAACTTTATCATGCGGTAAATACCCTAAAAAAATCGGTTTTCGCGAAAGCTTTTTGAGCCGGTTTAATTCCGTGCCGTCTCCCGCAACTCTTAATTCAACGTCCAAATTTTCGCACTCCTCAATAACCTTATCCACGTTCTTGCGCTTTTTCAAATTCGCGCAGCAAAACACCCTGACATGATTTTGCGGGCTCCATTGTCCTAGCGTAATAACATTCTCATCAATTCCCGAGAAACATACAAAAGTTTTATTTTCATACTGCGGATACAGTTTTAAAAACTTATCCCTTATAACTTCCGAGCGGCAGGCAATTTTTACTGCATTTTTATAAGCCCTCTCAAGCTCTGTCTTAAAATATACCGCATAAACGGGACAGGTTAAAACTTCCAAATCCGAAATATGCACACCCGCAACAAAAGGTCTGCCGAGTTTGTTTGCAAAAATAACCCCGCTTGGCATGTGTGCAATTGTTATATCAGGCTCAAACTTCGTTTTAATCTTTTGTCTAACATCTCCACAAAACGGAGTAATATAATTTATATTCTCTAATTGTCCGTATATTTTATCCGGATAATAAGGCTTTTTACGCAAAAAAGAATTAAGCAGAAAATTCGGTTTAATAATCCTGATTTCGTGCCCTAAATTTTCCCACCCTTTAACAAAATCTTCGATCGTACGCGGTGTATACTTTTCATCAACTTTAACCGGATACAAATCCGTTATAACAAGAATTTTCATTATATATCACCGTACTTATTTTTCTCAAAACACAATATATTTATCAAAGAAAATCCCATAACAACAATAAGCAATACAACCGCAAGTGCCGAAGCGTAGCCTAAATCCAGATTTTCGAATGCACGTTCATATATATAATAAACAATGGTTTTGGTAGAGTTTAAAGGCCCGCCTTTAGTCATAACATAAATTTCCGCAAAAACCTTCATTGCCGATATCGTACTAATAGTTGACACGAGCGCAATTGTCGGCATAATATGCGGTATTGTAACCGTAAGATGCTTTGTAAAGAAATTTGCACCGTCGATGTCACAAGCCTCATAGAGTTCCTGCGGTACGCTCATAAGGGAAGCAAGATAAATCATCATATAATATCCGATACCCTTCCAAATGGTAACAACCGCAACCGAAAATAAAGCCCACTTTGTATCCGTAAGCCATCCTATAGATTCAATATGAAAAACCGAAAGTATGTAATTTAAAATTCCCTGCCCCGCATAAAGCCACTTGAACGCAATTGCGGCAACTACAATTGATACAATTACCGGAAGATAAAGCAAGATTTTATATAAAGTTATTCCCCGTATTTTCTGATTAATAAGTATTGCAAGAAAAAGCGGAAAAGTTACAAGAAATGGAACAGCTATTACAAGATACATAAAAGTATTAAACATTACTTTGTAAAAAACCGGCTCTTTAAAAAGTTTTGTGTAATTATCCGCACCGCAAAACACAGGATGATAAATACTTGATGAATAATCAAAAAAACTAAGCCCGAATGTTTGAAAAAACGGAATAAAGAAAAATACGATTAATACCGCTGAGGCAGGAAGTAAAAACAAATAAGGCGTATATTTTTTACAATAATTCATAAATTTATTATCGCACAAAGCTCAAATTCGGTAAAAATACTATTACCACATTTTTTTCAAATCATTTAACATTGTATCCATATCAGCTTTTTTTACACCCGCCGGGAATTCAAATACCGAGTCCGGAATATCAGAAGTATCAACCTTTACAAGATTTAAAGTTGTTTCCAATATTTCAGACTGATTTCCGAGATTCGGTGCTGAAAATTTATGATACACCGCAATACCGTAATTATCATTTATACATGCTTCTCTACCGTCTCCAAAATCTATCATACGACAATCAAAACCGTTCATTGTTACTTTTTGATTTACAAATTTCACATCATCTTCATCCAAAGCGCTTGATTTGTCAGTAAGAACATGGCGCCAGTTTATAAGAGATAAAACAGGATTTTGCATATCAATAAAATTCTTGATATCATCCGGATTCATATGCCTGCCCAGCATCTCAACTGCCGGATTTTTTACGGCATACACAGAGTGCGCAGAATATGTCCACAAGTCAGAACCGTCGTACAGAACCGTAGTTATATAACTTTTCCCGCCGTTCATCGACGCTTCAAGCTTCCACTTGTCACCTTTAATATACGTTCTGTAATACAAATCTGCGCCGTAAACTTCCTGAGTAGCCTCAGCAGTATAAGCCGGAACTTTTGACTTTACGGCATCCATAGCAGTATTATATTCATCAACGGTATTATAATTCTTGGTACAACCGGTCAAAAGGACAAGCGCACCAAATACCAGAAACACTTTTTTCATTTAAAAACTCTCCTTCTCAATAAAAAAAAACTTAAACATAGTATCAGTATTATAACAATATTCATATATTTAAGTCAACAAATAGAAAAGCGGCATATAAAACAATTTTGTAAATTTTATGATATATTAACTTCTGTATGATAAAAAAAATACTTTTTTTGATATTTTCAATACTTCTTTTTATATCAGCCCTGCTGTATTCCGTCAAACCCGAAACAGAACTTATGCAGGCATTTATAAGTCCGGATTCTGCGTTAGAAAAAAATATTGTTAAACTTGCATCATTATCTTCAAAAAGAGTAAATATAATTTTTGAAGGGGAAAGTTTGGAGGAAGCGGAAAGTCTAAAAGCCGACTTTCCGCAAAATAACACTAACTTCCAAGATGTAATTGAAATTTACAAAAAGTATCCCGTAAACTTTTTATCCGACAAAAAACGCGAACTTATAAAGGAGAAAAATTATAACGAGTTGGAGCGTACGGCTTTGGAGGGGATTTATAACCCGTTCGGATTTTATCCTGTACCGATTAATCAGGATCCGTATTTGCTTTCAACGGATTTTGTAACACAGCTTGCAAAATTTGCCGGTGACAGTACTGCGGAATACAACGGTAAATATTACGCGATATCGCATCTTGATATTCAAAATGACAGCGATATAAAAGAGCTTGCAAAAAAAGCCGAACATAAGTCCGTATACTTGACCGGAACTCCAGTACACTCATATTTTACAAGTGCCAAATCTAATATTGAAATAAATATAATTTGTATCATCTCATCAGTTGCACTGATTTTATTATGCAAGTTTTACTTTAAATCGTTTAAAATTGTTTTGCCGATAGTATTGAGTATTCTGTTCGGTTTTATGTTCGGATATTCTTTTTCGGCTCTGATTTTTCAAAAACTTCACATTCTCACATTCGTATTTTCAACATCACTAATCGGTATAAGCCTTGATTATTCACTGCATTATTTTCTGACCGGTGATGAGACCGGATTCAAAAAAAGTCTGACATCTTCTATGGTAACAACCGTCCTTGCATTTAGTGCACTGCTCTTTTCAAATATAGAAGTTTTAAGGCAAATTGCGGTATTTACGTCTTTTGGACTTTTCGGCGTTTATCTTTTTGTTTTAATTATATTGCCTTTGTTTAAGGTCAAACAGGGATTTGCAGAATTTAAGCGAATAACGATTCCAAAAAGAGCGGTTTTGATTTTGGTAATATTTATAATTATTGCAGGAAGTTTCAAACTAAATTTTAACGACAATATCAGGAGTTTTTATTCGCCTCCTAAAAATCTTGCTTATGCAGAAAGTTTGTATAAGAAAGTTTTTAATCCGCCGAACCCTGAGTTCATAATCCTAAACGGAAACAGTACTGATGAGATTATTGAACGCCAAGAAGAGTTAAATCTTAAAGACGCTCTGGGTTTAGCGAATTTTATTTCTTCAAAATCACGCCAGAATGAAAATATATCACTTGTTAAAACACTTTATAAAGAGGATTGGAAAAATTATCAAAAACTTCTTGGATTTAAATTAAAAGAGCCGGAATACAAAGTTTATGATACGGAAAATTTTCCTCTAAACAAAGAATTTATGCTTGATAAAAACACGGGGTTTGTTATGGTAAACCATGCTGTTGACGGTTCAATCAACATTCCGGACGAGATTTCCGGTATATTAAAACGTCTGAGACTACAGTGTTTAAAACTTCTTCCGGCTGTGTTTATAATTTTATTCGTATTTTTAAGTTTCATATACGGCATCAAAAATGCCGCAAAGATTTCTCTTTCCCCTCTGGTGTCGGTTATATTTACCGTTTCCCTGCTTTCGCTTACAGGCGAAAGTATAAATCTTTTTAATATACTCGCGCTATTTTTAATAATAGGTTTCAGCCTTGATTATTCCATATTCAGGCTCAACAGCGGTGAAAAATCCAAAGATGCCGTTTTTATGTCGGCACTTTCTACGGCATTTTCATTCTTTTTACTCTCTTTTACCGGTTTTAAACTCATAAACTCGCTTGCTTCAACACTCTGCATCGGAATTACCTGTTCATATATTTTAAGTTTATTTATGATAAAATCAAAGCATGAACAAGAGAAGCGCTCACAAACAGGAAATAATTAATGCACTAAATGAAGCACAAAGAATTGCCTTTGCGCCGTTAACTTTTCAGGCGGCCGCTGCAATGATTGATTTGGGAATACTGAAAGAAATTGACAATGAGCCTGTTTCAAGCTCTGATTTAACCGTCAAAACGGGTTTAACAAACTACACCGTTAAAACACTTTTAGAATTGGCGGAAACGGCAGGAATCATAAGATATCAAGATAACCTTTACAGCATAACCCCGATAGGGCAAGCTCTTTTGTATGACGAAATGACAAGAGTTAATTTCAATTTTACAAAAGATGTCTGTTACAAAGGTGCTGCTAGACTCACGGATTCTTTTAAAAACGGAAAACCTGAGGGTTTAAAAGAACTTTATCCGGAAGCCAAGACTATTTATCCTTATATATCAAAGCTGCCGGAAAAAATGCGTAAAAGCTGGTACGAATTCGATCACTATTATTCGGATAACTGCTTTGATATAATTTACAAAATCATTTCACCTGTTGAGAAAATATTTGATATCGGTGCAAATACAGGCAAATTTGAACGCGTATGCCTTAAACATAATCCCGACCAAGATATTACAATGCTCGATTTGGCGGAAAATATCAATTTTATAAAAAACAATCCGGAACTTCAAAAATGCAAATTTTATTCAATTGACGTTTTGGATGAAAAACAGGGATTTCCGAAGCTTTCGGGCGCAGTATTTATGAGCCAGTTTTTGGATTGTTTTTCCGAAGAACAAATAGTTTTTATTCTTAAAAAAATAGCAAAAGCAGCAGAGCCCGGAACAAAGATTTATATTTTAGAACCGTTTATAGATAAACAAAAATTCAGCGGTGCAAAATATTCACTTGTTCATACATCTCTATATTTTACTTGTATGGCAAACGGGTGCAGCAAAATGTATACCCAGGAAGATATGGAAAATGCCGTATTAAAAGCCGGATTGAAAGTAGATTGCGTTTATGACGCACTCGGCGCACACGATTATACACTGTTGGAGTGTATTGCTGATGAGTAAAAAGTGGTTCCAAATGTCAGAACAAGGTGCGGGAACAAAGCGCCTTATTCTAACTAAGTATATTTATGATATTTTCGGCGAAATTCCCGTTCGGATTATAGCCTTTTTTGTGGTTTTAACTGTTTTTATAAACGCAAAAGAAAGGCGCCGAGCATCTGCCAGATTTTATAAAATTTTGAAAAAGCCGCCTCTAATGAGTACTTTCAAACAGTTTTTAAATTACGGTAATACTCTTGTAGACGGTTTTATCGCATGTCTTGGCAATTTCAGCCCGCAAAAATTAAAATTGGATAACCCCGAGATTTATAACGGTGCTTTTTTTATTACCACACATGTAGGAAATGTAGGGCTTATGCGTGCACTTTTTCAAACGTCAAGTTTTAATAAACCCAAAAGAGCAAATGTTTTTTTACAAGCAGATGCGTGCAAAACATTTAATAATTTCCTGAAAACTCTGGAAATGAAAATTGATATTGATGTTTTTCCGGTTGAAGAAATTAATGCAGAGACTTCAATTTTAATTTCCGACAGGTTAAAAGCAGGAGAAATTGTTTTTATGGCAGGTGACAGAGTATCCGCTCAAAATACAAACAAAGTTTACGAGGCAGACTTTCTTGGCAAGAAGACAAACTTGCCGGTCGGAACTCTTAAGTTTGCACTTTTAATGGATTGCCCGATTTACTTTATTGTCTGCGTAAGTGAAGGAAAAACTTACTCCGTTTTTACACGCAAATTTGTAACTGATAAAAGTAAGAATGCCGAAAAATTAGAAGAATTAAAAAAAGCCTATGTAAATTTTCTGGAAGAATATACACTTAAGTATCCTTATCAGTTTTACCATTTTTATGATTTTTTGGAATAAAAAATTATACGTCCTAATTAGGACGCATAATTTTAAACTATGACTATTATTAATATATAACTTTCAAATTATTTTCAAATACCGAACCGGCACATCCCTCGCCGGAGCCAACGGTATCTGCATTACAAGCAAAGTCTCCTTCAGCTGCATCATAACGTTTTGACACGTCATTTACTAACCAGGCATAAGTACTTCCGCCTGCCGGAACAACAGAGCCGCCGTTATCAATGTACATAAGAAAAACATCTTTTCCGAGACGGTTCGGTCCGGTCTTATGACCGTTTATATCAACAAATAATTTGCTGTGCTGGCCTTTAAACGAACCTTTTTCTCCATATCCGATCTCTCTTCTTATATAAAGTGAAATTGTATCAGAAAATTTAAAAAGCTGGAGCGCACTTGCATCATATTCATATTCGGAACCGTCATACTTAGTTAATACCGGCTCAAAATCATTACTTCCGCCCAGAACAGCACTACCGCTTATATAATTTACAAGATAATTAGGATATAACCCCAATGAATCTTGCTCATACCCATCCAGAGCCCCTAACTTATCCAGACCGCTTACACCTTGATCGTTAAGCAATGCTTCATTTGCTGTCTCTATTGAAGATTTCACCTTGGCTAAAGTCGGACCAACCTGAGCATTAGCTGTGTTTTGCACCAAAGCAGGTGCAGTAAGGGCTGCAACAACCCCAATTATACCAAGCGTTATTAATACCTCCGCTAAAGTAAATCCTTTTTTCATACCTGTCATCAAAAAGCCTCCTTTTATTTAAACTTAAATTATAAATTTTGCTTATCATTCGGGACAAGATGGTTATATTATTTCAATTATATTTACTATAATAACATGTCTGTTTGAAATTTTGAACTATGTATTTTATTTTGTGGTAAACTATGCTAATGTAGATAGTTTCTTTCGAGGGTTGTCGATTGAAACAGAAAGGAAATAGATATATGGAAAAGAACAATGAAACATTGAGTGTATTAAGACACTCCTGCTCACACATCATGGCACAGGCTGTACAGAAGCTGTTCCCGCAAGCAAAGTTGGCTATCGGACCGGCTACGGATACAGGCTTTTATTACGACTTTGATTTAACTGACGGGTATGCTTTTACTCAAGATGACCTGACAAAAATTGAAGAAGAAATGAAAAACATTATCAAACAAAATTTAACGTTTGAAAAATACGTAATTCCTGATGTCGACAAGCAGATTGCCGAATTTAAAGCCGAAGGCGAAATTTACAAAGCTGAATTACTTGAAGAACACAGAAACGATAATCCGACTTTGTATTTAACCAAAGACAAAGACGGCAATGTTTTATTTAATGATTTATGCGCCGGCCCGCATATACCGAACACATCATTTATAAAAGGTAATGCAATTAAACTCTTGAAAGTTGCAGGTGCATACTGGCGCGGCAATGAAAAAAATAAAATGCTTCAAAGGATTTACGCAACAGCGTATTGGAATAAAGAAGATTTACAGGCCTATTTGACATTTTTGGAAGAAGCCGAAAAACGTGACCACAGAAAGCTTGGTACCCAGCTCGATTTATTTTCCGTAAGAGAAGAAATCGGCTCAGGCTTTGTATTATGGCACCCGAATCTCGCAATAGTAAGAGAAGAAATCGAAAACTATTGGAGAACTGAACACAGAAAACGCGGTTATGTAATAGTTAATACTCCGCAAATTGCCAAATCAAAACTCTGGGAAATTTCAGGTCACATGGATCACTACAAAGAAAATATGTTCTTTATCCAAAAAGATGAAGATTCTGATGATCAATACGTAGTAAAACCGATGAACTGCCCGTTCCACATATTGATTTATCAGGCAAACAGATATTCATACCGCTCACTGCCGCTAAGAATGGCAGAACTGGGAACCGTATACAGAAAAGAAAAATCCGGTGCCCTTGCAGGTTTGACCCGTGTACAAGGATTTACACAAGATGATGCTCATATTTTCTGTACCCCGGAACAATTAGTCGGCGAAATTAATGAAATTATTGATTTTGTAGCCGATACAATGGCAATATTTAATATGAGTTTTGAAGTGGAACTTTCAACACGGCCGGAAAGCTTTGTCGGCGAGATAGAAAACTGGAACAGAGCGGAAGCCGGTCTAAAAGAAGCAATGGACAGACGCGGTATGAAATATGATATCAATGAAGGCGACGGAGCTTTCTATGGGCCGAAAATCGACTTTAAAGTTAAAGACGCGCTCGGAAGAACCTGGCAGTGTGCAACAATACAACTTGACTTTAACCTGCCTGAAAGATTCGGTATCAAATATCAAGACAAAGACGGTTCAATGAAAACTCCGGTTATGCTTCACCGCGTAATTTTCGGTTCCATGGAAAGATTCCACGGCATTCTTATTGAACACTACGCCGGGGCGTTCCCAACTTGGCTTGCACCGACACAGGTTGCAATTGTTCCGATTTCAAATGAAAAACATATTGATTACGCGGAACAGGTATACAAGAAAATGCGTTCTTACGGCATAAGAGCCAAACTTGATGATCGTTCCGAATCTATGAATTACAAAATAAGAGAATGTCTGCAGGACAAAAAAATTCCTTATGTCTGCGTAATAGGAGATAAAGAAATAGAAGCAAACACTGTTGCCGTTAGAAAACGCGGAGTAGGACAAGTCGGCACAATACCGGTCGATGAATTTATTTCTCAAATAGAAAAAGAAATAAAAGACAGAGCATAGCATATTTAATTATAAAAATTGCGGACTTAAAAGTCCGCAATTTTTTATATAAATGAAAAATTTCCTTTTTAACTATTATTTTTAACATATTTTTTTGTAAAATTTTATTTACAAATTAGCAAAATTTTTATTTACATGTCTTAGATTAGTTAACAAGGAGTATTTATTATGTGTGCATTTACTATAAACTTATCAAAAATACCATACCCCCAAACCCAAAGGGCAAGAATTGTCGGAAATTTTCATGATTACACTCTTAATAAAGGATATTTGACATTACCAACCTTAAGCGCAAGGACAGAAAATATTAACAGCTGTACAGCCGGAATTATAAATGCCGGCAAGAGAAATTTTGTATTCCACGCAGCTCCGGAGGCGCAGCCGCTTGGTACAATAAAAGATATATTAAGCCGGAAAATCGAGCTCTTAAGAAGCGGATGCGATGATATCAAAGCTTTAATATGCGGCGGCTGGGAATTAAAGAATAACGACAGAGAAAGCATCAGAAGTTTTGATTTATATAATACAATTGCCAATATACTGGACGATTTAGGTGTTAAATTTTCTATGATTTGCGGTAAAGAAAAAGGCGCACCTCTTGAAAACATACATGTAATAAACCAGACCGGAACACTTTGGTGCGATACCTTTAAAAAAGGTTATGACATAAACAGCGACCGCCAAAAAATTATTGAACAGCTTGAAAAGAATTACCAATTTGTCGATATACCGGAAGAACAGGCCATAAAAGTTATTGATACATTCTCCGCCAGCACTCAAAAACTGGTTAAATAACTTTGGGATAATTTTCACTGTAAAATTTATCAAATTCATCATTAAGTATTGCCTGTCTTGCCTTTTGGGCAAAATCTATCAGGAATTTGATATTATGAATCGACATTAATGCTTGTCCAGTACCTTCACCGCATTTGTATAAATGTCTTATATACGCTCTGGAATGGTTCTTACAGGTATAACAATCGCAGTTTTCATCCAGCGGACGCGCATCATCCCAAAACTGAGCATTTTTTATCTGCTTTTTACCTTCAAACGTAAAAAATGAACCGTGTCGTGCATTTCTTGTCGGAAGCACACAGTCAAACATATCAACCCCGCGCTTTATTCCGTCCAACAGATCCTCCGGCGTACCCACGCCCATTAAATAACGCGGTTTATTTTGCGGCAATAACGGTGCCGTTAATTCGACAAAATGATTCATTGTTTCTTTATCTTCACCGACACTCAAACCGCCTATAGCATAGCCGGGCGCATCAAACGAAGAGACAAAAGCCGCACTTTCTCTTCTCAAATCATCGTAAAAAGCTCCCTGACAAATCGGAAATAAAGCTTGATTTGCAGAAGTTTTAGCTTTTATACATCTTTCCAGCCACCTGTGAGTGCGCTCCATTGCTTCTTTTGCGGTATTATAGTCGCACGGAAACGGAGCACACCAATCAAATGCCATAATTATGTCGGCTCCGATAGCCTGTTGTATTTCCATTGAAATCTCCGGACTTATAAAATGTTTTTTTCCGTCTTTTGGATCTCTGAATTCAACTCCGTCTTCCGAAATCTTTCTTAAATGTGCCAGCGAAAACACCTGAAATCCGCCGGAATCGGTTAAAACCGGTTTTTGCCAGTTCATCCAGCCGTGAATTCCGCCAAATTTCTCAATCAAACGATGCCCCGCACGTAAATACAAGTGATACGAATTTGCAAGTATAATTTGCGCCCCCGTATCATAAAGATTATTATTTGTAACCAGTTTAACGGTAGAATTTGTTCCTACCGGCATAAAAATTGGCGTTTCAATATCACCGTGCGGAGTGTGTAAAACACCGGCGCGTGCACCGGTGTTTTTATCAATATGTATTAAATCATAACTAAAATTTTGTGCCATACTGCCTTTCTATAAAGTAAAGATGTTTAGGA
>CALUSF010000023.1 GCA_944323325.1 Candidatus Gastranaerophilales bacterium | reverse complement strand
ACCGCTAACCAGACACCAAGTATCGCATTGAACCTTATATAGTTCTAATCTTGAATGATTCGTTATTATTCTTGATAGTGCAGATAGAGAGGTGTATATGGTTGACGAAAATTTATCTTGCTAGTGTGTTGATTAGGGATTGTATTAAGGAAGGGAAAACTCCGGTTTTCCCTTTTTACTTTTAGCCGGTTGACCTTATTAAATCATATACAACTTTACACAAAATATGCTTGAAATATAGCTATAATGTCATTCCGAACTTGTTTCGGAATCTTGCCGGTGGTAAGACCCTGAAACAAGTTCAGGGTGACAAGTTAGCTTGTTAGTGTAAACTGCGATATAAATCCCCAATAAAAATAGGTGTAGAACTAATTAAGAATAAGTATTCCAAGGTTCAAATACGTAGCAAAAGTGATCCATATAAAATAAGGTATCAGAATAACACCTGCCGGCTTTGAGATTTTATAGAAGCTCACTATAGTCATCAAAACTGCAATATCAAGCAATATTATAACCGCTAGTGCAAGAGCCGGATTTTCAAGCCCGAAAAATGCAGGTGTCCAAAGGATATTAAGAATCATTTGGATCAAAAAGATTACATATCCGGAAATTTTATTCTGTCTTGTTCTTTTTTTCATAAACAAGACAAGAGAAATAAGTATTAAAATATACAAAAATATCCATACGGGAGTAAAAACCCATACGGGAGGTGATAAAACAGGCTGAGTTAGCGTTTCGTACCAAGCTGGATTAAACATATTTGTATTATTATTCAATTAATTAATTATTTAATCGGAAAAAAGTGTTATTTTTGAACAACTATTGCTACCCATTGGTCTTGGCTCATAAGTTCAATTACCTTTAACTCATGTTTGGCGACCGCATCCAAGACAATTTGTTTTTTATCGTCTAATATGCCGCTCAACACCATTTTTGCACCGTCTTTCATAATATTTTTCAAGTCTCCCATTATTTCAGCCAAAATATTATGAAGAATATTTGCACATACAAAATCGTATTTTTCTTGAATTTTATCTGCTGTATTAAGTTCAAAACGAATATAAGGAACATCATCCCCGGGGGAAGCTGCTTTAATACCGTTAATTTCGGCATTTTTTCTGCAAACATCAATAACAGTTTCGTCGTTATCGCACCCGTAAGCGTATTTAGCACCTAATTTTATCGCACAAATTGCCAAAATTCCGGAACCCGTACCTATATCCGCCATTGTGACGCCTTTATTCATATATTTTTCAATAGCCTTCATACAAAGCTGTGTCGTCTGGTGTGTTCCGGTGCCGAATGCACATCCCGGATCCAGAGTAATTGTAATCTCCCCATCCTTCGGCGCGTATTTAATCCAGCTCGGAACTACCGCAATTTTATCTGAGACATGGGTCACATCCCATTTTTCCTTCCATTTTTTTGACCAATCCTGATTTTCTTTTTCGTCAAGCGTAATCTCCCAGCTTCCGAGTTCTTCATCCGTAAAACCGCGTTCTTTTAATAACTCACGCTCGGTTTTTAATATCTCTACGGGATTATTATCCAAATCGGTTAAAAATACTCTCAAAGTCCCTCTGGTAGTCGATGTCATCTCTAAATCTTTATAAGTTTCTTCCGCCAGGACAATTCCTTCACAATCAAAATTTGAGAAACATATATCAGAGACAATATCTTCAATCTCAGGATTTATGGAAATTTTTAGTTCATAATAATTATCCATATAGTTATTATATCACTAATTTACCATTTTATAAAAGCGGCAGCTCTTATATATCCGATATAATCATATTCTGATAATTCATATGTTCGGACTCCGTCTATAGGTTCTGTCGGTACAAAAACAATATGATTGCGTTCTTTGTCTGAAAATTCTTTTTCAAAATCTGTTGCATTATTGGATTCTTGTATTAGAAGTTTACCGTCTTTTGCACCTACAACACTGATTGAATGATTGGCAATTGCTAAAACAGCTGCTCCGTTTTTATTTATGGCTATGTTGTAAATATCTTGATATGGAATTCGATAAGTACTACCGTTTCCGATTCCGTTTTGCAATGTTAAATCTTTAAAATCGCTATATTGAACACATTGTCCGCCTGTTAAGATTTCCAAAAATCTGAAATTATAGTTACCGTTATTAATATCCCGAACTGATTGGTGATTACTTTCTTTTATTTCCACAAGCTCCGGGTCTCTTTGGATTTCTTCAAAATATTTTTTTATTGCAATCAAATAGGCGGTAATATCGCCTTCTCCGGTACTTAAATTTTTGCTCTCATTTGCAATTTCCTCCGGGGTAACTATGTATATACCATCATGTAGTAACGTTTCTTCGGCTTCCTGTAAATGTATTGCAAATACACCTGTTGTTTTATCATAATAACAATTTGTTTCTAATAATTCTTTACCCTTTTCTGTTGTTAAAAGTGAATTAATTCCGGCAATAGCCCAGCAAACATTGGTCTGTTGGGTTGCAGATTTATCAAACTTTCCGTTTCCTAAATCTGTAGTTTCGGATTTTATTTTTTGTATATTATTAGTTTTTATAAATTCTTCTGCTTTTTTCTTTAAATTTTTATAATCATAAGGTGTTTTAAGTAGTGTTAAACTTTTTTGTCCCTTTTCAAAATTTAAGTTATTTAAAGTCTTTCGTTCTAAAAGATTTTGAACTATATAGCCGTAATTGCAATCATTATATTTAATGTTGCTCATGTCTTCTCCATTATTAACAGCATATTGGTATAATGCTTTTTGGATTTTGTCGTATATAATTTTTTCTTCGTCATTTAGTCCGTTTATATCATTTTTTTTGTAATATAAACGCTCTTCTTCTTCTGCATATTTTATTGCATTTTCATCTGTAATAACAGGTAATGCTTCCGGATTAGAAATAAAAGACCGAAACTTAATTTTTAAAGATTCAAACAGATTTTTTAAAGCAGTTTGTTCATTAGCAGACAATTCAGAGTATTCTGTATCATTACCTTCCACATGTCGACCGCTTAAGTAATCTCCAAGCTTGTTATACTCAAGTAAGGTATCTATTTCCCGGGTATTTTTACCCGATGAATCAAAGCCGGCTATACTGTTTATTATTGAATTTATAGAATTAAAATTTTTCACCATTAGTCTTACCAAAAAATATAACGGCAAAAACAATGAAAAACTTTAATAAAATTTACAAAAATTAATATTTATTCAACAAATCTGCCCATAATGCGGAATTTATCATATCTTCTGGCTTTTAATTCCTCCGGGGAAAGCACGGAAAGCTCTTCAAAGGCTTTAATTACGGAAATTTTAATGTTTTCAGACATAATATTATAATCCGTATGCGCACCTCCTATAGGTTCGGGGATTTCTTCATCAATAATACCGAGTTCAAGCAAATCTTTGGATGTTATCTTTAACGCTTCCGCCGCGTCGGCAAATTTTGCCGCATCACGCCATAGAATTGAAGCACACCCCTCAGGAGAAATTACCGTATAATAAGCGTGTTCAAGCATCATAACTCTGTCCGCTACGGCTAATCCCAAAGCGCCGCCGCTGCAGCCTTCACCTGTAATTATAGCAATTATCGGAACGTTCAATTTGGACATTTCTCGCAAGTTCATTGCAATTGCCGCACCTTGGCCGGTCTCTTCCGCTTTTATGCCGGGATAGGCCCCGGGAGTATCAATAAGGGTTACTATGGGAAGATTAAACTTATTCGCGTGTTTAAACAACCTGAGAGCTTTTCTGTACCCTTGCGGCTGCGGCATTCCGAAATTGTATTCCAAGTTTTCTTTCGTTGTTTTTCCTTTTTGAATACCGATTATCATAAGCGGTTTTCCGCCGATTTTAGCCAAGCCGCCTATAATAGCTCTGTCATCCATTCCCTCACGATCACCGTGAAGCTCAATAAAATCTTCGCATATAAGATTTACATAATCCAGAAACTTAGGTCTTTCCGGATGCCTTGCAATTTGTAATTTTTGTGAAGGTTTCAATTTTGAATACAACTCCTTTTTATAATCCTGAGCCTGTTGTTCGAAGTTTCTTATCTGGTCTTCCAAATCCATACCCGAATCTTCGCTCATTTTTTTCAATTCATCTATTTTTTTTTGTATTTCTGCGATTGGTTTTTCAAAGTCTAATACCACTGTCATATCTTTTTATACCCCATGCATATCTAAAATATTACCAAGTGTTTTTCTTAAATTCTTTCTCTTAGAGACTATATCTACCTGGCCAAACTTTAGCAAATATTCTGCTGTTTGGAAATCTGACGGCAGTTTTTGCCTTATAGTTTGTTCTATTACCCTTCTGCCCGCAAAACCTATTCTGGCACCTTGTTCCGCAATAATAATATCACCCAAAGTGCCGAAACTTGCGGTAATTCCTCCGAATGTAGGTTCAGTAAGCAAATTAATATATAAAAGCCCGGCTTCATCAAGCTTTCCGACAGCACAGGAAGTTTTTGCCATTTGCATAAGACTCAAAGCGCTTTCCTGCATTCTTGCCCCGCCTGACGAAGTCACGGCAAGCATCGGAAGGTTAAGTTCAAGCGCTTTTTCCATAATACGTGTAACTTTTTCTCCCACGACACTGCCCATAGAGCCGCCCATAAAATCAAAATCCATAACAGCCGCGGCAATTTTATGACCTTCAATTGCACCTATACCGGTAATAACAGCTTCGTCGAGTCCGGTTTTTTCATGAGCCTTTTTCAAACGCACCGCGTAAGATTCCGTATCAACAAAATCCAGAGGATCACACGGAAGAACATTTTTAAATAATTCTTCAAAAGAACCCTCGTCAAATAATTGCTTAATGCGCGTTTTAGCGTTTATCCTGAAGTGATAATCACAATGCGGACAAACCATCAAATTTTCTTCCAGCTCGCTCTTCAGAATTTGTGAATTGCAATGAACACATTGAGTCCAAAGACCTGAAGCATCCAAATCAATTCCCTTCATTTCTTTAGCCCGTCTTTCAATCTGGGCTTCTTTTCGTTTATCAAACCATTCCTGTATTGTCATATATACACATTCAGTCCGTTTAAGACTGTCCTTCTCCTAACTACTTATTCATTTTACATCAAACATATAAGAAAAGGTATGACTTAATATTTTGTTACCTTTAAAAAGCTTTCACGTGCGATTGCAGACTGTTTTATATTATTTAAAACAAGAAAGGGGGAATATAAAATTCCCCCGCTTAACTATACTGCTGTTTTTATAATAGACGCTCTTGCCCGTTTTAGGGAATTTTCTTTTCCTAAAATTGCAAGAATTGCTACCATATCGGCGCCGCAAGTTCTTCCGGTTACGGCAGCCCTTATAGCCCACATAGTAAATTTAGGCTTATAACCCTTTTCTTCTTTAAACTTGGCTCTGAAAACCTCTAATTTTTCGTGCAGATTTTCTTCCGTCCATTCCCAAGTCTCACCTTGTTCCACAAAGGCTTTTAATACATCTTGAGAAAGCTCCGTACTCAAAACCTCTTCCTTCGCCTTCGGGTCAACCTCTACCTTATCCCCGCCGAAGAAATACGAAACTGCATCGGTTATATCGGATAACAGAACTAACGGTTCTCTTGTAATTTCAATCATTCTGTCAAACTGCTCAGGTGTAAGTTCGCTTAAATCATACTTTGTTAAATATTTTTTAAGTTTTTCTTTCAAAACATCCATCGGAAGCATCTTGATATAATGACTATTCATCCATTTAAGTTTATCGTACTCAAATATAGAATTTGATGATGATATTTCATTAATTCTGAAATCCGCAGCAATTTCATCAACGGATTTGATTTCCTGTCCGTCTGAAGGCGACCAGCCTAAAAGTGCAACAAAGTTAAGCAAAGCTTCTGTTAAGTATCCTTGTTCGACAAAATCAGAAACAGCCGTTGCACCGTGCCTCTTAGAAAGCTTACTTCTATCCGGCGCAAGAATCATACCCAAATGTCCGAATTTTGGGACTTCAAAACCTAAAGCCTCAAAAATAAGGATTTGTTTATATGTATTTGAAATATGATCCTCACCTCTTATAACGTGTGTAATATGCATAAGCGCATCATCAATTACAACTGCATAGTTATAAGTCGGGGTTCCGTTGGATTTCATTATGACAAAATCCCCTATGAGATTTGTATCCATGTGGAGTTTGCCTTTAACCATATCTTCAAATTCCAAAACGGAAGAATCATGAAACGCCTTTTGAGCCTTAGATACATTAAATCTAATAGCAGGTTTACGGCCTTCGGCCCTTAATTTTGCCTTTTCATCTTCTGTTAAGTTTTCACATTTTTTAGAATATACATAAGCCTTTTTATTTTTCGTAGCTTCTTCCTTCTCTGCCTCAAGCTCTTCCGGAGTACAGAAGCACTCATAAGCAAACCCCTTATCCAGAAGCTGCTGAATATATTTAGGATAAATATCAAATCTTTCCGATTGCGTATACGGACCGTAATTTCCGCCAACATCCGGACCTTCGTCCCAATTAAGCCCCAGAGCCTTAAGACTGTCAAAAATATTATCAACATATTCCTGACTGGTTCTTTCCGCGTCTGTATCTTCTATTCTTAAAATAAATTTACCATTGTTCTTTTTGGCAAATAAATAGTTAAATAAAGCCGTTCTTGCCGTACCGATATGAAGATTTCCGCTCGGTGACGGTGCTATTCTTACTCTTACTTCTGACATAATGTAGTCCTTCCTAAGTATATTTACGTTTAATTTTATTACCAAACCATTATTGCACAAACATACTTTCGATACACAAGTTTACAAGAAAAAATAATTGATTAAGTAAAAAACTTAATCAATTATTTTAAATATTTAATAAAAATAAATTACTTATTCAAAGCAGCTTTAAGCCTTGCAAGAGAACGGGCTAATGCTGCTTGTGCTCTGTCCGCGTCAATTTTTGCGGTAGCGTCCGCGAGTCTTGCTTCTGCTCTTTCCTTCGCGGCGTTAGCACGTGTTACATCAATATCACATCCGTCCTCGCAAACATCCGTCAAAATTGTTGCAACGTTGTCTTTAAATTGAAAAATACCGCCCATTGTTGCAAAGTATTTGTATTTTTCGCCGATTTTTGCTTTTGTAACCCCGATATCCAAAGCCGTCGTAATAGGAATATGGTCTTTTAAAATACCCAGCTGACCGCTTTTTGTCTGAATTACGAGTTCATCAACATCGCCTTCAAATACAATTCTTTCATGTGTTATTATTTTTAGTTTCATAATCAAACCTCAAAAGAGGTGAATAGTGAATAGTGAATAGTGAATATCTAGTCACTATTCACTAATTTCTATTCACTACTGTAACGTTTTTGCCTTTTCAATGGCTTCTTCAATTGTACCAACCATATAGAAAGCTTGTTCCGGTAAATCATCATGCTTACCTTCGATGATTTCCTTGAAGCCTCTTATAGTATCTTCCAATTTAACGTATTTTCCGGGAATACCTGAGAATTGTTCAGCTACGAAGAACGGTTGTGACAAGAATCTTTGAATCTTTCTTGCTCTGTTAACAGTTTCTTTATCTTCATCAGACAATTCGTCCATACCTAAGATTGCAATGATATCTTGAAGTTCTTTGTATTTTTGAAGAATTTCAAGAACTTTTCTTGTAACTTCATAGTGTTCTTCACCGATAATATTCGGGTCAAGTACTCTCGAATTTGAAGCAAGAGGATCAACTGCCGGATAAATACCCAGAGATGCAATCTGTCTTGAAAGTACGGTAGAAGCATCTAAGTGGGAGAATGTCGTAGCAGGAGCCGGATCTGTCAAGTCATCGGCAGGAACATAAATTGCCTGAACTGATGTAATAGAACCGTCTTTTGTAGATGTAATTCTTTCCTGCAATTCACCCATCTCAGTACCTAAAGTCGGCTGATAACCTACTGCTGAAGGCATACGGCCTAGCAGAGCTGATACTTCGGAACCAGCTTGCGTAAATCTGAATATATTATCAATAAATAACAATACATCTTGTTTAGAAAAATCTCTAAAATATTCAGCCGCTGTAAGAGCAGAAAGCCCGACTCTCATTCTTGCTCCCGGCGGTTCGTTCATCTGGCCGTATATCAGAGCAACTTTGTCGATAACGCCTGATTCTTTCATTTCATTCCACAAGTCGTTCCCTTCACGTGTTCTTTCACCAACACCGCCGAATACAGATACGCCGGAGTGTTCTGATGCAATGTTGTGGATTAATTCCATAATCAAAACCGTTTTACCAACACCGGCACCGCCGAACAGACCGATTTTACCGCCCTTCTGGTATGGTTGGATAAGGTCAATTGCCTTAATACCGGTTTCTAAAATTTCAATATCCGTGTTTTGATCTACAAGACGCGGAGATTCTCTGTGTATCGGTAAATAATCATTTGTTTCAATCGGCCCCATTTTATCAACAGGTTCACCGATTACATTTAAAATTCTTCCTAATATCGGCTTTCCTACCGGGATTTTTATAGGTTCACCGGTATTAATAACTTTCATACCTCTTTTTAAACCGTCGGTCGATGACATAGCAACCGTTCTGACTCTATTTGAACCAAGCATTTGTTGTACCTCAGCAACAGTAGCAGAGCCGTCTTCACCATAAATTTTTAAAGCCGTATAAATTTCAGGAAGTTCTCCTTGTGCAAATTCTACGTCAATTACCGGACCAATAATCTGAGTAATTAATCCTTCATTCTTATTTAAAGTCTCCATTAACTCCTCCTAATCTCTTCTTGAGTTAATTATATAATATAAATTTTTAATTTACAACGATTATTTTTTCAGCTTTTGTTAGCCGGTTCTGGATGGATTACTACAATTGTGTTACCTAAGGCATTTCTTATTTCATTTTCTATTTGGTCACAAACATTATGACAACACCGAATTTTCATTTCCGGATTAAATAAAAGCGTTAGTTCAATTTCTTTAAATTGTCCGGACTTTCTGGCCTTTATATTTTTATAACCTTTAATAACTGTATTATTATTTATAATTCTTTCAATTTTTTCTATATCAGACAAAGGCAATGAACCGTCCAGAAGGTTATTTAGAGTTTCTTTTGATATGGTAAATCCCGTCTTCAGAATAATTACTGCAACAACAAGTGCTATCACGGGATCGAATAATGTCAAACCGGTTAATTTAATTAAAATTAAACCCGCTAAAACGCCCAAAGAAGAATAAATATCGGTATTAAGATGCTCAGCGTCTGCAAGTAAAGAAACCGAATCAGATTTTTTAGCGACATAGAACAAATACCTGCTTACAAGAAAATTGGCAGCAACAGCAAATCCCATTACATAAATTCCAAGCATTGAATCTGCTTCCATCGTAACACCGGAGTATATTTTCTTTACCGATTCATAAATAATAAAAAGTCCCGCAAAAATAATTAGTCCGCCTTCAATAAAACCCGACATATCTTCATACTTACCGTGTCCGAACGGATGCTCTTTATCTGCAGGCTCCGCGGAACGTGTTACCGCAAAGAATGTCAGAACGGACGCAAAAAAATCAGAAAGAGAATGAATCGCTTCCGATATTATACTTATACTTCCGCTTATATTACCGGCTATAATTTTTGCCAATATGATTACCGTATTAGACGTTATAGAGAGTCCGGCCGCAAGTTTTTTTTCGGTTTCTATCCTCAATTTAAGCAACCCCGTTATTTAATAAGTCGTGAATATGAATTACACCAACAGGTTTTTGATTTTCGAGTACAAACAAATTTGTTATCTTTTTATCGTGCATAAGTTTTAGTGCCTCCGCAGTTAAAGCATCCGGAGAAATAGTTTTAGGATTGCGCGTCATTAATTCTGACGCTTTCTTTTCAAGTATTTGAGCGGATAAGCACCTTCTTAAATCGCCGTCCGTAAGAATTCCCGTCAAAATTCCGGATTGGTTTATAAAACCTACACACCCTAAACGTTTTGAAGTCATCTCCAGCAAAACAGCCTGCATATTGGAATTTTCATCCAGGATAGGCATTTCCTGACCCGTATGCATCAAATCAGATACGCGTTTAAGTATTGAACCGAGTTTGCCGCCCGGATGCCTGTCATTGAAGTCTTCTTTTGAGAACCCTTTACGCTCAATCATCCCGACTGTTAATATATCACCGAGCACTAAAGTTGCCGTGGTTGAACTCGTCGGAGCAAGTCCCAGAGGGCAGGCTTCATCGTTATTAGGAAGTTCCAAGACAACATCTCCGGCTTTTCCGAGCGAACTTTCGGAATTTTTCGTAATCGCAATAAGCCTTATTCCGAACCGCTTACAATAATTTAATATATCAATTAATTCTTTAGATTCGCCGCTGTTTGAAATTGCTATCACAACATCATCTTCCGTTATCATTCCCAAATCACCGTGACTTGCCTCTGCAGGATGTACAAAAAATGACGGTGTTCCGGTAGACGCCAGTGATGCAGCTATTTTTTTCCCTATATGTCCGGATTTTCCCATGCCGGTAATAATAATTCTGCCTTTGGAATTCTGCATATAATCCAGTGCCTTCGTAAGACTTTCAGGTTTTACGGATTCTTTCAAACCGCTGATAGCTTTTATTTCCGAATCAATTGTATTTATTGCGGATAGTCTGTCTGATTCCGTTTGTGATTGCTGTATTGTTAAAGACATGCTTACTCCTTTCGGATACAGAAATTCAAATATTCTTTTTCTTACTCCTGCTTTTATTTTACTACAAAAATTCTTTGCTTTATTATTATATTATGAAACACTTGGCGGAATATAAAGAAATTATACATTCCTGTTCAAAATGCGGACTTTGTCAATCGGTTTGTCCGATATATAAAATAACCGGCAACGATTGCACTGTATCAAGGGGACACTTCATTATGCTAAGGGGCTTAATCAAAGGGGACTTAAAAATGTCACCCAAGATTAACCGCTATTTAGACTTATGTCTAAAATGCGGCGCCTGCTCAAAATTTTGCCCCGTAGGGATTGATGTGGTTAATATTATTGCCGCGGCCAAAGCGGAATACTTTAAAACCCATCCAATGGAAAAATTCTTTTCTTTTATTCAAAAAAATTTTATTTTCGGCCTTGGAATAAATGTATTAAAAATATTTTCGCACAACAGAAAAAGCAAAAAATTTGACAAAAAAGTTCTATATTTCGGAGGATGCAGCGGAACGGTTAAAGGCAGCCATGCAGTCGTAAAACTTCTTAACGCCTGCAATATAGAAGTTGTAACACCAAAATTTAAATGCTGCGGAATTCCTTTCTTCGTGCGCGGTGATATACAAAATTATGAAAAATATAAAAAAAGCTGTCTTGATATTGTAAAAAAATACGGCATTAACGAAATTGTCACAACCTGCGCCAGCTGCGAAAAGACCGTAAAAAACTTTGATAATGAAATTGTTGTTAAAAATATATTCGATTACATTAAAGAAAGTAATATAAAATTAAAACTTCGCAAAAAATGCCGCGTCACATTCCATAAACCTTGCAACATAGATAACTTTGAAGCAATTAAATGGATATTAAACAATACGGAAAATCTGGAATATATTGAAATGAAAGACTTTGACGGCTGCTGCGGGATGAACGGAATTACCAAATTCCAAGAGTATAAAATTATGCTGAAAATTTTTGAAAGTAAACACAAAAATATTCTTGCCACTAAAGCAAAAACCGTTCTTACATCCTGCCTTGGCTGCGAAGCCGCGTTAAACTTTTATTCGCTTGGCAAATACAAAGTTGAAGACTTTACCGAATTTTTAGGTAAAAACATATAAAGTTTACATTCCGTATGCCTTTTTTAAACAGATACGCAAAATAAGCTATAATCTGAGCGTTCCTCAGGAAATTTGCATAGAAAATTTATTCAATTTTACTTTATAATATATTTAAACCAATAGACCAAATGGTCTATACGCATTTACCCAAAATTTTAATCCCTTGATTGATGGCATGGGCATGCCAATTGTGTACACTGTAATTAAGGGAGAGAGAGTATATTATTATGATGAAAAGAACGTTGTTGTTTTTAGGAATGTTTTTAACCGTATTATCCGTAAGTGCAGAAGAAAATGTACTTCAGTCAATTGAAATTATTCCGGTCAAGGATACTTATAATATTGTCCTTGTTGCAGATAAAGCTGTTGACGTTAAGAAAACCGTTAAAGCTCCAAACCAGATTACACTTGACATGAAAGATATCAGAGCTTCAAAAACATTAAACACCGTGTATAACAACGTATCTAATGTAGATACCGTAATGGTTGAACCCTCCGGAAACGGAGTCAGCATATTCTTCCAGGCGGAAAATGCAGCGGGAACAAGTATTTCTTTTGATTCGCTTGCACCCGCACAACCGGCAGCATCTTCTCAAACACTGAAACTCAGCAATCCGGTTGAAAGCTATGCTCCTATATACAAAGAAGATTTGAGCACGGAAAAAACTTCAAGTTTGTTCAAAAAAATCAAAAATTCTTCTGCTGTTGAAGGCTTAAAGGATTCAGTTGACGAAGATGCCGTATCTGATACCGCAAACAAAGTATTCTCATTCGGTCTTGTAGGATTGCTCGCGTTTGCCGTAATAAGATTATTCAAACGCAAAGAACCCGAAATGAAAATCGGGTTGGGACAAAGTCTTAACGAACGCGAAATTGAAATGTATAGAGGCCAAAATCCTATCGGAAGCTCCTATGTCAGCGCCGAGAAACCATTTACTACCGTTAATTACGGATTAAATGCCTACCAAAAAGAAAACAGAAATCCGTATGAACAAGAAAATATGCCTGTTCACAACCAGAGATTAAGAAATTTTGTTAATCCGGCGGCGGCATATAATAACAACATACAAACTATGAGCCAGCCTATGCCGGAACCGCAAGCAGTAAAAACCGCAGTACAGCAGCAAACATTAAGAAAAAATACTACACCTGTTAACACTGCGCCCGTTAATCAATCAAATCCAAATATTGATAACTTAAAATTTCTTGAATCGATGACCGCGATTTACGAAAAAAGCGGACGTCACGATTTGGCAAGAGGACTTAAAGCAAGCTTAACAAAAAACAATCTTAAATAGGTTATGAGGTTTGCAGGGTTTAAGTTTAGAATTTTATTGTCATATATATTATAGAGACAGAGAAAAACTAACGAAAAATTTGAACCTGCTAGTATTCCTAAAAAAGTAACACAGTAAGTAATTGTGTTACTTTTTTAGGAATACCGAAAGCCGAACATCAAGTCAAAGCGTTACTCCGTTGTCTCCCAACATAATATCTACGTGCGCAGCACTAATAGGTATTGTGTTACATTGCAAAGATTAACATAAGTTCTAAACTAATAACCTTGTAACCTAATAAATCTTTAATCTTTTATTCTGCTGCCTATTTTCTGACCAATAATGTTATATCATTGAATACAACCAAAATCATCAAAATTATCAGCAGTGAGAAAAATACCGAAGAAATAATTTCTATAATCTTTTCATCAAGCGGTCTACCCATAATTTTTTCCACGATTAAGAACAGCAGATGACCGCCGTCTAATGCCGGTATAGGCAGAATATTAAGTATCGCAAGGTTCATTGAAATTAATGCCGCGAGCAAAATCCCGGAAGACTTTCCGCTCTTTTCAATCATATCACCGCCGATTTTGGTAATTGCAACAACTCCATGCATATCTTTTAAAGGAATATTACCGGTAAAAAGCTGGCCGAGAGAGTACATCATCATATAGGTATTATCCCAAAGATAGGTGCAGCTTTCTTTAACTACAGACAGTACAGTATTTGTTTTAATAACCGTTTGTTTCAATAGCAGGCTTATTCCTATCGTTCCGGTTTCATCAGGATAAATCGGTTTTAAATTTATTATATCATTCCCTCTTTGAACAACCAAATTCACCGGATGTTTTTCATTTGATATTGCTTTTGCAACATCAAACATTGAATATTTTCCGTCAGAGGTATAAATAGATTTGCCTTCTATTATTTTTTCAAGTTCCTTTATTTTTTCATCAATTGCTATACCTTCTTTCTTAAAGTATTTAGCCCCTTTTGCCGCATATTTATCCATCGTAATAATATCTTCCGCAATTTTATCGGGTAGTCTTATTGCAATACCATCCGGAATAATTTCATCTTTAGAAAGTCCGGGGTTAAGGTCTTTAAGTTTTGTATAGTTGGTATCAATTGTTTTTTGTGTAATAGTACCGTTATTTTGAGCACTGTTTTTAATTATTGTGATAAGTGAATACGCATTATTAATATCACATCCGTTTGCTTGCAAAATTCTGTCACCTTTTTCCAAACCGGATTGCCATACACTTGCATCTTTAGGCGCGGAAATCTCTCCAATAATAACTTCATAGTTTCCGGACGGAAGCTGCTTTGAAACGATTGCAACAAGCATAACAAGAGCTATCGCACAAACAACATTGGCAATTACGCCGGCAGATACAACAACAGCTCTTTGCCAGACGGGTTTATTGATAAATCGTTCGGGAGAGTCTTTCGGTAAATCGCAGTCTTTTTCGTCATCCGGAAAGGATACGTAACCGCCGAGCAAAAATGCGTGAACCAGAACTTCAACATCACCGAATTTTCCCTTGTACAAAGTCGGACCGACAGGAAGTCCAAACCCGAATTTATCGACTCTTATGCCGAATGCACGTGCTGCAATAAAGTGTCCGGCTTCATGTACAAGTATAAGTAAACTCAATAACAGTATCATTATAATAATTGACATATATTCTCCCTCGTTTTTTTTACAATTTTAGCATAAATAGTATTGTTATGATATAATGAATCCGAAAGAGGAAAATCATGACTGTTGCAATTTATCCGGGCAGTTTTGACCCGATTACAAACGGACATATTGATATATTAAAAAGCGGTGCCGAAATTTTCGACAAGGTAATAATTGCAGTATCTTATAATGCTAATAAACAAGGATTTTTGCCTGTAGAAATCCGTGCTGATTTAATCAAAAAATGCGTCAGAGATATCCGTAATGTTGAAGTGGATTGCTTTGAAGGATTAACTGTAGAGTATGCAAAAAAGAGAGGCGCTGAGGTTCTCTTAAGGGGGCTGAGAACGTCTTTTGACTTTGAATACGAAATGCAGCTTTCTCAAACAAACCATGCTTTATACAACAATATAAAGACGGTTTTTCTTATAACCAAACCTGAATTTAACTTTATATCTTCATCCTGCGTGCGGGAAATATTAATAAACAAAGGCGATATTAAAGGGTTTGTGCCCGAAGCGGTTGCGGATTACCTTATTTCTAATTATGCTTGTTTGTAATAATTTTTCTTATTTGCTGGGCAAAATCATTTTGATTAAATTCTTCTTTTGAAACATAGTATTCAATATCAAGTTTTTTAAGCTTTTTGGCAGCACTCTTTTCCGGTAGAGAACTCATTACTACAATCGGTATATCAGCATACATTTCATCATTTTTTAGCCGCTCAATAAATTCATATCCGTCAATTTTAGGCATTGTTAAATCTGTTATTATTAAATCGTAATGATTAAGTTTTAGTTTAACAAGCGCTTCTTCAGCATCTAATACCGCATCAACCATATAACCTATGTTGAGCAGAATATTTTTTATCATAATTCTTGTTGTAATAGAATCATCTACAACCAATATCCGTTTGAATGACAATATATCCGACGGAAGCAGTTTTGAATCGTTTGCGGATGAAATTACCTTGTTAAAATCATAATGCAGTATATCTTGCATATTCAAAATTAAACAAAGCTCACCCGATGCGAGGTTCGTAATACCGGATATATTTTTTACTTTATACAAAGGCGGTGACAATTTCTTTTGAAGAATATCCTGATCACCCAAAAGTTTATCAACAACGAGACCTATGGTTTTGTCATCCGCTTCAATAATCAATATTGTTTCTTTTTCACCTCTGGGTACTGCTTTAAGCTTTAATATATCGGAAAGATAATAAAGTGGTATTATATTATCATTATAAACGATTGAACGTAAACCGTTATTAGTTTTTATTTCGTCCTGATTCTTTAAGATAAATGTTGTAATTACCTGAATAGGTATTGCAAAAATTTGTTCGGAAATCTTGACCAAAAATACTCTCAGCGTAGTTAGCGTTACAGGAATTTCTATGTGAACACAACTTCCCTTGCCAAATTCCGAAATAACTTTTACCTTTCCGTTTAATTGGGAAATTTTTGTTTTAACAACATCTAAACCTATACCGCGACCTGATATGCTAGTTATAGAATCTCCGGTTGTAAATCCGGGCCAGAAGATTATATTCATAATGGCTTCATCTGTCATTGAATCAATATCTTCCTGGGTTAAGAACCCCCTTGAAACTGCACGATCTTTTATTTTTTCAAGATTAAAACCGTGTCCGTCATCCACTACATCAATAATAACCTTATTATCATCCTGTTTTGCAGAAAGCAGGATTTTACCTACGGGACTCTTGCCGTTTGCAATCCTTTCTTCTTTTGTCTCTATGCCATGGTCAATTGCGTTTCTTAATATATGAATAAGCGGTGTTTTAATTTCTTCAATAATCTTTTTGTCCGCGCAGGTGTCTTTACCTTCGATTTCAAAATCAATATCTTTGCCTTTTTCGTTTGCAATATCTCTGACCATTCTTGAAAAAGAATTAAATACTGTTGAAATAGGCAATACACGTATATTTTTAACCATTGACTCCATTTCATCAATAATAAGACGCATTTTCATATCATCTTCTTTATATGCGCGATAAAGCGAATTTAAATCATAAATCGTTTTTGATACATTCTGCGTAATATCAGATAGCAGCGAAAATACCTGTTTTACAAACGCCGTGGTATATTGTTCCGAATTGCCTGTCTGCAAATACTTTCTGTTGTAATATCTTAGATAGTTAGAAGTTTTTAATAAGTCTTTTTGGCAAGATTCATTAGCATTTTTTATTGAATCAATTTTTTCAAGATTCTTTTCTGTTTTTATTTTCGTAATTATTAATTCGCCAAGTTGGTTAACAAGCAAATCAAGTTTTTGGGCATTAACATGAAGCGTTTTTATCTCTGTTGAAGAGGAAGCTTTATTACTTGTAACAGATTGTGTTGACAAATTTTTAGTCTCATTTACACCGGTGTCTTTTTTATAATTGAGTTCCAACAGCTGCTTCATAATCTCCAGCTGTTGAACAATTAAATCACTGTCAATACTCTCATTTGGCGCAGCGCAATATTCAATTGCACTTCTTAAAGTAAGCACCATTTGTTCTTCCAGCTGAACTGAATTTTCCAAAATGAAATCCAGTATTTCCAGAATCATTGCAATAATTTCAAGAATACTCGGATCTTCGATAGTTTCTTTAAGATGAAGAATATCCTCTTTAATTTCTTTTGTGTAAACACTGCTGCCTTGCAACATAGAAAGTTTCTCGGCAACATCAAAAAATGTCAGGCCGGTATCTTCCGTTTCAATGCATGATGTTGTAAATTTTGCCGCAGCTGAACTTAGTTCATTCCTTAATTCAAGAATTTCGCTTATCGTAAACGTATTTGTTGCATTCATTACAAAATCGATTTTTGTAATGATATTTTCTAAAGAAGTTTTTACTTCATAAAGATTTGATTCTTTAAAATATTCATAAATCTTTTGAACTTCTTCTTTCAGAACAACTATATCCTGAGATTCCTCTTCAGGTACAATGCTGTCAATTATCTCAAAACAATTGTTGAAAATATAATTTATTTCTTCCTGATGAGAAATTGTGTCATCATTTTGCATATTTTCTAATGCTGCAATTGAAGCAATTGATGAGGGCTTAATCTCTTCAGACTGTTCTTTTATTTCAACCTCAATAATATATTCCAAACTTGATATTGTCGTAGAAAAATCTTCGCCTATAATTTCCCTGCCGTTTTTTACTGATTCCTGCAAATAATTGGAAACAACTTCAAGAGAGTGTGACATCAGATTTACAACTTCATGGGTTAACAAAAAATGATCATTGTTAATTGCGTCAAAAATGTCTTCCATTTTATGTATTATGGTTTGGATATTGTTAAACCCAACCATTCTTACCGCGCCTTTCAGGCTGTGTAAATCCCTGTAAACCGCGCCAACCAAACTTTTATCGGCAGGATTATCTTCCAGAGAAAATAAATTGCTGAAAATCCGCTCAATAATCTCTTCAGACTCAGTCTGAAAAATACTCATAACTTCTTTATTGGTATTGTCATTTTCCTGAAAATCCAATTTTTACATACCTTTCTGCTGTATTAATTCTCTATAGCCGAGTTTTTCAGGTCAGTGGATATTTCATTTAATTTAGAAATTCTCTCTGTGTTAAAAGATATCATTTGAGAAAGCTGCTCAGATATATTTGAGTTTTCTTCATCAATAGCATTAAGCCTTTCGATAATATCACTCTGTTTTTTGGCATTTTGACTCAAAATGTCAAGCGAATCAAGTATTTCTTTAATCAAATTCAGTAAAGTCTCCGAACTTGCAGAGACGGCATTAATATCTTTAACCACTGATTCAATTTCTTTAGACCCCTCTTCTGTAGCCATAACAGTAGAGTTGGTTGTATATTGAATATTGCTTGTAAGAGATGTGATTTTAGTAATTGCCTGTTTAGATTCGTCCGCAAGTTTACGGATTTCGCCGGCAACAACTGCAAACCCTTTACCGTGTTCTCCGGCTCTTGCAGCTTCTACAGCAGCATTTAGAGCCAGCATATTTGTCTGTTCTGCGATATCGTCGACTACGCTTATGGTATTACCGATTTGCTGAGAGTGTTCAGACAATTCCAAAATTAATTCCGCAATCATTTGTATTTTTTGTCGTAAAACTAACATTTTGTCAGCATTTGCTGAAATTGCTTCGTGTTCTTTTTGTGAGAAATTAATTGATTGATTTACCTGTTTTTCTGTATTTTTAGATGTTGCGGCAGATTCATCGGATAGAAGCCGTAATTTTTCTACAAGGTTAGAAATATTCTTGGTGTTTGCAGACAAACTGTCAAAAATATGCTTCTGAGATGAAATTGTATTCATAATTTCGGATGTAGTTTCCGAAAGCGAATCGGATTGCAAAGTCATGGTTTTCTTTATTGCGCGTATTATCCATTGTTTCGTTATAAAATGAATAACAGCATTTAGAGCAATAATTACCGTCAAAAATACAAAAGTATCATATGGCGGTATGTCTTTGACTTTAGCAAAGAATAAAAATATGATACACCCTATTATAAAAGTAATCAGATCTATAAGACATTTAATATTAAACTTTTGTTTCAACCCAAAATTCAATTCACTCAGCACTTCTTTTCTCCTATAGTTTTTTTTGTAAATTTATTATATAATCATTTTATACTAAAATTGATAAAATTGGAATATACGAATATATGGCAGCAAAGATTTTATTAGTAGAAGACAGTGAAACACAGTTGAAATTCTTAAAAGAGGGGCTTTTACAAAATGGTTTTGAGGTAGAAACCGCTACAAACGGTGCGGAAGCTTATAAAAAATTATTTGAATGTATTCCCGATATAGTTGTATCCGATATTATGATGCCAATTATAGACGGATACCAGCTTTGCCGAATGATTAAAAATGTTGATGAAACCAAAAAAATTCCGGTTATTATACTAACCGTACTGGATAAGAAAATTGACAGCTTTTGGGGTAAAAAAGCGGGCGCGCAGCTATTTTTGTCAAAATCAATTGATATGAATGAGCTTGTAAGAAATATTAACGCAACTTTGAGGCGTTATCCGCTTACTGAAGAATACAAGGCGGAAATTACGAATTTTGCACAGAATGACAATACCGCGCAAACAAGACTAAATACAATTTTGAATGATTTGCTTTTGAAATCGGTGTTTGCAAATGAATTTAGAAATTTGAGCGATTTTTTGAATTACGAAAGAATTTTGGTTGAAAAGTTGTTTTCTCTCCTGAGTTCATTTGTAGAATATAGTGTTGCGGGTATATTTTTTGCATCTCCGGATGATTTTGCCGAAAATATTTTGTATATTGATACTCTGGGCAGAAACCTTTGTAAGAATGTTCTTTCGGATATACAATACGACTTTTTCAGAAAAATGGAAGAATACAAAAGTATTAAAAATACTAAGTTTGAAGTCGTAAGAATTTTGCTTGGCAAAGAAATTGACTATAAATTTACGGATTTGAATTCCAAAATAATTATTCCACTTATATTTGATAAAAAGTTAATCGGCGGTATTTGTTTCTATACTCGCCAGGACATGGATTATGCTTCTTTCAGATACTTTGATATTATGATTAGTGAGCTCCTTGCAATATTTAAGATGAAGTATCAATATACCGAAAAAGAATTTATGTCTGTTCTCGACGGTCTGACAGGCTTGTATAACAGGCGTCAGTTTGAAATAAGTTTGGAACAGGAACATAACCGTACAAAACGCCATCCTTCTGATTTTAGCCTTGCAATACTGGACATAGACTTCTTTAAGAAGGTTAATGATACGTACGGCCATCAGTATGGCGACTATGTTCTTAAGAAGGTTGCCGAGCTGATGAAAACCTCTTTTAGAAAAACTGATTTGTTGTACAGGTATGGCGGCGAAGAGCTTATTATGATTATGCCCGAAACTAATATTGAAGGGGCTCTTATTCCCGTGCAGCGGCTTCGCAGAATGGTTGAGGACTATGACTTTGAATATAACGGTGTTAAAACAAAAGTGACCGTAAGTATCGGTTTAACCATGAATTATCAGGAATTTAAAACTCCAGCAGATATCTTAAAATCTGCAGATGAGGCATTGTATCGTGCAAAAGAGAGCGGCAGAAACAGAGTAGTATTGTATGAGCAGCAGTAATTTAATTGAACAAAAAAAGAATACGCATCTTTATTTTCAAATCGGTGATAATAAATATGCAATAAATTCAAGTAATATTCTTGAAATAATGAAACTGCCGGCACTGGATTATCCGCAGAAGCTTCCTAATAATATTGTCGGTCTTTTGAAGTATAACAATTTTGTTATTAATGTTGTCGATATTCGATTTTATCTGAATATAGATGTTCCGGGCTACACAACACATAATGAACTTTTGATTGTAAAAACAGACGAGTTGATTTTTGGCATAGTTACAGACAAAGTTATAGGCATATTACCTTTTGACACGGCGTTAATGGATGCAATTCCGTTTGTCGATAATAAAATGGTCATAGATTCATTGTACAAATTTAATCAGGAGACCATTTTTATTGTAAATATATATGCAATAGAAAATCTGCTGAAACAACATGACAACAACTGGGCAGACGTGGATATATTATCTTTATTTCCGCAAGACGAAGAATCCAGGGCTATTATGAACAAGCGGACACTGGCTATTGCAGATAAATCAAGCTTGAAGCTTGCCTCAGGTGAATTGCATGTTAAAAACAAATATATTTCGTTTAATTTAAATAATGATTTATACTGTATAGCGCTTGATTTTGTAAAAGAAGTTTTAAAAGATACCTCCGTAACTCAGGTACCCGGCACTCCGGATTTTATAGAAGGTATTATGAACCTTAGGGGTGATTATATTACTGTATTAAACCTCAAAAGGTTTCTTGGATTGGACGCATCAAAGCCGCCCGAAAAAAAGCCTGTTATTATAATAAAATGTAATGAACTTAAACTTGCATTGTTGATTGATAAAATTAATGAATTGTTTGAGTTTCAGGAAAATGATTTATTAGAGCCGAAAGACGGCTATTTTGCAAACGAGTTTATATATAACAATGCTTTATATACGATATTAAATGTTGATAAGATAACTTCTGATAAGAAAATTATTGTAACTGATATGTAATTCAAATAAAGTATAGTTAGTTTTAAAACAATATGATAAAATAGTCTTTATGGAGCGCTTTAAAAAAAGAACGATTGCATTGGTTCTGGCCTCGGTAGTTACTGTAGTAGGTGCATTCGGGGCTGAGAATTACAAAAACAGCTTGATGTCGCTTGAGTATGAAAATCAGAGCAACGGAGCCGTTAATCTTACCGTTCTTACAAAACATAATTATACAAATAATTTAACCCCGATAAAAAAGGATGCAAGTACATACGTTATCATGCTTCCCGAAACTAATAGCGAAATATCGGAAATGCCGGCTATCAGCGGGAATATCGAGTCGATTGACGTTAAGACAATGCCTTATACCAAAACAAGCCGCGGTTATACAAAAATAACGGTAAAAACTATCCCCAATACAGGTTTAACAGCGAAAAAAGCTCTTTATATACCGCAAAAAAATATAGAAGTCGAAACTCCGCCTCCACAGCAAGAACCGCAAAATACGGAACCGCAAACTCCGGAGCCGCAACTGCCGGTTGGAGGTCAGGGCTCAAATAGAATTGAAGATATTGCACGCCCCGCACAGACAAATGCAGATAGCAGACAGCAAACAAATCAATCAGTACAGGTCGTACTTCCTTCGCAAAGTTCACCCAAGAATGA
>CALUSF010000022.1 GCA_944323325.1 Candidatus Gastranaerophilales bacterium | reverse complement strand
GATTCTATAACCATACCGTTTTCATCAACCTCTGGGTTCGGAGCAAGGTCTAAACCGAAGTGGTGAAGTCTTTCGATTACTTCATCTGATGACTTTTTACCGAAATTCTTAATATTCAATAAATCATGCTCAGATTTTTTCAACAATTCAGCCATTGAGTTTATACTTGCTCTTTTTAAACAGTTATAAGCGCGTACTGATAACTCTAATTCATCAATAGTTATTGAAGGTTCTTGTTCATCTTCTGCAACAGCTTCTTCCTGAACAACAGCTTTTTCCTCAACATCTTTATGAGTAGATTTGCCTGTTATTGCAGATATTTGAACAAAATGTTCAATAAGTAAATCAGCAGCTTGTGTAAGAGCTGTTGCAACATCTACAGTACCGTTTGACCATATTTCGATAGTTAATTTATCAAAATCAATACTGTCACCTACACGCGTATTTTCAACTTCATAGCTTACACGTTTAATCGGCATGAACGTCGCATCAATCGGAAGCATGTCTATAGGAGCCCCTGATTTGGAGTTTCTCGGAACATCGTTTGCAACATAACCTTTTCCTGTTTCAACAACAATGTCCGCATGGAACGAACCGCCATCTGCTATAGTACATATTAACCAATCGGGGTTAACAACCTTAACACCGGCAGGAAGCTGGATATCACTTGCCAATACCGGACCGGGCTTATCCACATCAATTCTTAAATTCTGCGGTTCTTTTGAATCTGTTTTGATTGCAAGTCCTTTAAGATTTAACATTACATCAATAACATCTTCTAAAACACCGGGAATTGCAGTATATTCATGTGTAATACCTTCAATTCTGCAAGAAGTTACAGCAGTACCTTCTAAGCTTGAAAGTAATACACGTCTGAGTGCGTTACCGATAGTTGTTCCAAAGCCTCTTTCTAACGGTTCGATGGTAAACTTACCGTATTGTGAGCCGTCAGAACTGGTCATTGTATTAACAGTTTTAATTTTTAATTCCATATTTTTCTCTCCTATCAGCCTATTTTGAATAGTACTCTATAACAAGTTGTTCTTTGAATTCCGGATCTAATTCTTCTCTTTGAGGAATTCTTTCAAATGTTATCTTCAACGCATCTTTATCAACTGTAATCCAAGCAGGTGCGCAAGATAAGTCGATTGCGCTCATAACTGTCTTAAGATAATCATTGCTTCTTGCCTTGATAGTGATAACATCACCGGCTTTTACCAAATATGACGGAATATCTACTTTTTTACCGTTAACAAGTGCATGACCGTGATTTACGATTTGTCTTGATTGTTTACGGGTTACACCGAAGCCGGCACGGAAAAGAATATTATCCAATCTTGATTCCAAAAGCTGTAAAAGGATTGTACCGGTTACACCTTTCTTTCTGGCTGCTTCGCTGTAATATTTAGCGAATTGTTTTTCGCTAATTAAATATGTTAATCTTATTTTTTGTTTTTCTTTTAAGTGGATTGCATATTCAGAAGGTTTTTTTCTTGCAGCACCGTGTTGTCCTGATGCTGTCTGTCTCATTGAAGAAGTTAACTTTCTGTTTGACAAATCCTTTACACCGTAATTACGGAATAATTTGTTCGTTGGTCCTGTGTATCTTGCCATTATTTTCTCCTTTTCTTCTGCGAGGCATCTATGGTTTGCTCCTTTGGCTTAAAAGCAAGCCCTCGCTTTTTAAGTGACTGAGTGATTAAGTGACTAGGTGACTAAGAAAAATTTTAGCCGTCACTTACACTACTACTATACACGTCTCTTTTTCGGCGGACGACAACCGTTGTGCGGAATCGGTGTTACATCTTTAATCAAAGTAATTTCCAAGCCTGCTGCCTGAATTGCTCTGATTGCTGTTTCACGACCGGATCCGGGTCCTTTAATATGAACTTCTACTTTCTTCATACCTTGGTCTATTGATTTCTTAGCAACCAATTCTGCTGCAGACTGTGCTGCAAACGGAGTGCCTTTTCTTGCACCTTTAAAACCGGTAGCACCGGCAGTTGCCCAAGCAATAGCATTACCCTGAGTATCCGTAGAAGTTACTATTGTATTGTTGAATGTTGATTGAATGTGCACAACACCTTGCAATACATTTTTCTTTTCTTTTTTCTTTGTAGTTTTTGGTCTTGCCATTTTCTTATTTCCTTTATTTTTGTTTATATTTCAATCTTTGTCTTAGTGATTAAGTAACTGGGTGACTAAGTGATTAAGAATTTATTTCTTATAACCTATACACCTCTCGTACAACTATTTCTTTTTACCTGCGATAGGTCCGGTTTTCTTGCCGCGTCTTGTTCTTGCATTAGTTTTTGTTCTCTGGCCTCTGCAAGGCAAACCTCTTTTGTGTCTCATACCCCTGTATGAGTTGATTTCCTGAAGACGTTTAATACTCATTGTTACTTCACGTCTCAAGTCACCTTCAATATTGTATTCGGATAAAGCATTACGCAATTGCTTAATATCATCATCCGTCAAATCGTCAGTTCTTAAATCAGGTGAGATTCCTGTTTTTTCAAGAATTTTCTTACTTCTTGCCGGCCCTATACCGTAAATATAGGTCAATGCGACTTCTAGTCTTTTGTTACGAGGTAAATCTACCCCAACTAATCTTGCCATGTTTTCTTTCCTTTATTTCTATTTTCTACTATTAAACTTTTTTGTGTGACTAAGTGACTGAGTTATTAAGTGACTAAGAAATTAAATTTATAAATCTTTTAATTTAGATGAACTTATAACTATACCTTAGTCACTTAGTCACCTAATCACTCAGTCACTTCCTAATTATCCCTGTCTTTGTTTGTGTTTAGGGTTTTCGCAAATTACCGCAACGCGGCCTTTTCTTTTAATAACCTTGCACTTGTCACACATAGGTTTTACTGAAGATCTTGTTTTCATTGTTCTTTCCTTTATATTATTTATAATTAATTCTTATACTGTAAACCATGAGCCCGGCTCGTGATTCCGATTTATTACTTTAATCTGAAAGTTATTCTTCCTTTTGTCAAATCGTATGGTGTCATTTCGACTTTTACTCTGTCACCCGGCAAAATTCTTATAAAATTTTTTCTTATCTTACCGGATATATGAGCAAGTATTTCATGCCCGTTTTCAAGTTTAACCCTGAACATTGCATTCGGCATGGACTCCAGAATCGTACCTTCTATTTCTATTACGTCTTTTGCCATATTGTCCTCTATTTTCGGCTTTCAAAGATGATACCAGAGGTATCTTAATCTATCATATTTGCTAAAATTCTGAATGCAAGCAGTTTTATTGCATTAAAAGGTTTTTGTTAAGTTTTATTACTGAATGTTTTTATTAGTTTAGGTAATATACTTTATTTACCTAAACTTTTATAACACATATTTTTAAACCGTTTTCCGCATAAATTCACATTTTAATACTCTTTATTTTTATAAAAACAATCAGTGCTATATATGGGAATTTTTGCTATTGATTTTGTATTCGTAAATTGTAACAAAATTATTATTTTTTGTAACAATATAGCAAATATAAAAATGAAAATGACTTTATTTAAATAGTATGAAGTTGAAATAAGGATTTGTGTGTTTGAAAGTTCAGGGCAATATACCAAATAATGAAAATATTCCGTCTTTTAAGTCTGCCTCATGGGCACTCAACAATGCGGGCAACCTAATGCAGCAAATTGAAAACGGAGGTTTCTTAGCATCATTTTTAATACAAGACGGTCTTGGTATGACACTTCCGAGAACGTGTGCGGGTTTTATGCGTGATAAAGAAGTTACAGGGCATTATAACAAGCAAGAGGGGTTTGAAGTTCTCGGAAGAGAAGGATTAACGGGACCTTGTATGATGGCAGTTGCGCCTCTGGGCCTGTTTATTGCGGCAAAATTCGGACGCTCAACAAGTATTAATTCACGATTAATCAAACACTTCGGCAATACTCTTAAAAAATTTATATCTTCTCCGGGTTTTGATAAAACACTGTTGAGTAAACCCGAAGAGTTTAAACAAATTTTTTACAAAAAAAATATAAAAAATATTCTGGAAAATACCCTCGGAAAAGAAAATACTAAACAAGAATCCATAGATTACATACTGGAGCAGATTGCCAATTATGAGAAAATTCCGGCAAATGCGAAATTGGAACGTTTCAGAGGTAAATCAAAATACAGAAAGCGGTGTATTGAAAATATTACCGAACATATAAATAACATTAAGTTGTCTACAGGTACGGACTTGGAGGTTTTAAGAAAAGTAAGACTCGGAGATGATAAAAAAGCCTTTGGAACCAAAGAGGCCGTTGAGGGTTTAATAAAATATTCAGATGACGCCATTACCGCCAACAAACACTTGGACAAACTTGATGCAATTCAGGCGGAAAGTCTTAAAAATAAATCACTGGCCAAAAGACTTATCACGACGGTTTCATTAATTGCCTCCACACTGGGCATTCTGTCAGTATTGCCCAAAATATATGCTCCGAACGATACGGCACCCGGCGCAAAAACAAAAAAAGCCGGCGTACAAAATCAAAATATCAATTTTAAAGGTAAAGCAAAAGAAAGTATTCTTGAAAAACTCGGAAAACTTATTTCAAAAAATAAAAGTGATTTCGTTTCATCCGAGCTGGAATATAACGGACACAACTTTACTAATACATTAATGGCCGGCCTCTCATTATTCGGTCTGTTAATCCCGAGAGGGCTTAGGGCATACAGCCGGGCAGAAACGAAAGAAGACGGCAAAAAAGATTTAACCGAACTTTGGGAAATTTGTTTAAGAGATATCCCCTCAAGCCTTGCGGTTGTTTTTGCGGTTCCGATGGGAACAAGGGCGTGCGTAAGCGCTTATGAAAAGAACTCCGGGTTCGTACTTTTACATAAAGACAGATCACAAACCGGCAAACTGAAATCAATACTTGATTTATTAAATCCCTACAGCAAAACTCATGTACTTACAAATGCAGAAATAAGTGCCTTGTACGACAATATTACAACAAGAGAAAAAATGCTTAATTTCTGTAAATATATCGACAAAAACGGAGGTGACTTACATAAAATTATTTCAAAATCCGATAATGCAGAAAATTTACTCAATAACTCGGAATTAAAATTCAATACAATAAAGAAACTGTCCAAACCGGAGAAAAATAAAAAGATTATTGAATTTTTCGAAAAGTGTAATATTTCTAATGAAACAATACAAAAGCTTATGAAGGGTGCGGGAAATCTGAAAAAGAATAAAATTGCGGCATTTGCAAGAGGGCTTAATTCAGTTCCGGGGTTGATAACAACATTCTTTATTTCACCTTATATACTCGGCTGGGTTATTCCGAGGCTGACATATCAAAACACACGGCGCATTCACGCCAAAGAAGCACAGGAGGCTAAAAATAAACAGGAACTCCGCACAAACGCTTAGAGGTAAGATGCTAAAATAGATTTAACATAATTCTGGGTTTCTTTATACGGCGGGACTCCGTCATATTTATCCACGGCGCCCGGTCCTGCGTTATAGGCAGCCAGCGCAAGAATAATATTGCCGTTATACCTGTTAAGCATTGATTTCAGATATTTGACTCCGCCTTCAACATTTTGTTCAGGGTCAAGCGGATTTGTAACGCCGAGTCCTTTTGCCGTTGCCGGCATAAGCTGCATAAGCCCTAACGCTCCAACCCTGGATTTTGCATTCGGATTAAAACCTGATTCTTGCTTAATCAGGGCATTTACCAATTTTTCATCCACACCATGCTTTTGGGAAATTCTTGAAACAAGTCCTTTTATTTGTTCTTTTGTAGAAATTTTTTCAGCTCCTGAAGCTTGTGCAGTATATATATTTGCATTAACTCGGGTAGACGGATTTGTTAGCAAATCTCCGAATTTAACCTGAGATGATTTCTTCAATACACTGTCGAATGATTGAATATCATTAGCGGGTGCATTTTGCACTGTTTGTTTTTCTACCGGCGTCCATTGCGCATTCAAATTGTTTATATGATTGTTCATCTGAATTGCGCGCTGCATAGCGCTTGATTTACCTGAAGAAGCTAACAAATTCTGAATCATTGAAGAAAACATTTTTTAAATAATCCTTTCAAATTTAATAAACGAACAAAAGTACATTTGTCTTTAATATTTTTATTCGAATATACACTATTTGGTTTAATTATGTTTTTGTGTAAGTCAAATCAGCTTTTTAGAGTAGATTTTTTTTTAATAATATGGTATCATTAACATAGTATGGGAGAGTGTTAGGTGAATACTGATAATTTTTTAATAGAAGAAAGAGATTTAGAGTTTGCGCAAAATATATGTAAAGTTATAACAGAGCCTGCAATACGTAATAGGGCCGTTGCAAATGCGGTAGCTGCAAATATTGCGGAAAAGTTTTTTGACCAGGATGTATACAATGTTGATACGGCATCAGGTCTGCATAATATAGGTCTTGTGCTTGAAGATATTGATATTTCGGATATATACATAAACAGCAATTATATAGATGTCAGAATTTATTTTAATGAAGCAGAGTTGTGCGTGCCTAAAGAGCACTTTGATAATAATCGAACACCGATTGCGTATATGTTCATAAAAATTAATCCTGATTTGTCCGGAGGAACCGTAACCGGTTTTGTATCGGCTGAAAACATTTCAAAAGAAATGTTTGATGACAGCAATTATCTTGTAAATGTTTCTGATCTCTTGTCATTCTATGATATTGAGCCGAGTCTCGTAAACGGAGAAAATCCTGACGATATAGAAGATAGGCAAATATACGCTTATCTTGATAACAGTCTTAACGATAAAAACGAATTCTACAGAGCATTAATAGCTTCCAGAAGCGGGCGCTTAAGGCTCGCACAGGCCGTAAAAGCCCAGTACATTTTTAACTTTGTTTCTATTCCGAAGGATTTAGAATATTCAGATACGAGCGCAGAAAGCATGTATGCGGCTGATGCGGATTTAGAGAATTTGCTCCTTGATAATAACAATGAACCCTCAAATAACGAAACCCTTGATCTTGAAAATTCCGCTGCAATTGAAGAGCAAGACAATATGGATTTTGACATAATAGAAGAACCGGAACAAGTTGCGGAAATTACGGAAAGTGATTCGGAACAGGGAATTGTTTCTACTGAGTCGTCAGAATATTCTACCGTAACTACTCCAGGTATTAATGATAACAATTCTTATGACGAGCTGCTGAATGAAAATATTCAAGAAAGTGAGAATAACGGTTTAACGGAAGAAGATTTACAAAACATGCCGGAAGATGATTTTCATGAAGTTAATGAAGCTGCAAAGGAAGAAATCGAAAATTTATTTAACCCGGATGGAAATATTCAACAAACCGGAGCCCCGGCCAAAAGCTCCATAAAAGTTGTATCACTTATAGGACTGGTTGCAATTATAGCTGCTGTCGGGTATTTTGGGTATACAAAGTTTACGGGAGCACAAGTTGTGCAAGAAGATACAACATCAAATGTTCTTACGGAACCCCCTGCACAACAGCGTCCCATGCAAGAAACCGCAAAACAGCAAGATGCTATGCCGGTTGAAGTTCTTGAAACAACAGCTCCTCAAGTAACTGAAGAGCCCGTTTCATCAGTTGCTATACCTGCTATTGAACAAAATTTAGACGCTTCTATTCTTGTAACGAATTTGAAGGTTGATTGGGAAGTTCCGGCCGGTTATACGTCTAATAATTCAGCAAAAAGATATATTGTTAAACTCGGAAAAATTATACAACTTAATTTAAAAACCGAGTTGTTATTGTTAAATAAACCTCCCATTACTAATAAAATTGCAGTAGAGCTTAAATATAACACAAATACCAAACAATTTGAAACGGTAGGTCTTACCGTTTCAAGCGGAGAAAAAGTTGTGGATGATATAATATTGCAAACAGTAAACAAAGCTCTGGGTGTTAATTTAAATATAAATACGGATTCATTCGGCAAATTGCAAGGCAATCCGGTGTTAGTTATTCATTTATAGGGTAAGAATTGAAGATGGAAAAAACAAATAAATATTACGGCATTATTGAAGGTCTTATAAAAGCAAATAAAAAGTATCCGGGCTGCGAGTCTGTTCTGGAAAATATTATTGATGATGTATATGCGCATTCGGAAGTAATTATAAATTCAATATCTAACGAAAATGTTATTATTGCATATCTTGAAAAAGTTGTTGCAACCTCAATAATCACAGTACCTAAAAAAATGGGAATTTCAAATCATAAAACCGTTGATAAAGCCTTGGTTGACAAAATGATTAATATCTCATCATCATCCGTTATTGATGAGATCAAAGCACCTAAATCAACATCACCAAAACTTGAGCCGGAAAATACCGTAAAAACGATTCAAAAAACTCCCGCGGAGGAATTGTCTTTAATTCCAGATGATAATAATACTCCTAATAACTTGGCCACATACTCAGCAAGTGATGAAAGCGAAATTGATTCATCTGAAACAACAATAGCAGAAGTCCCCGAAATAGTAGAAGATAAATATGAAGATTATACAGAAGTTACAAATTCTGAAGACAGTATTACTTCTGAAACAGAAGTAATTGAATCCGTTGAAGAAAATATCCCGGAGGCAAGCGAATTTAACCCCGTTTCAGAAATTGAGAATATTGAAATACCGGACTTTGAAGAAGAGATTACTGAATTTGATTCCGGCAATAAGGAAGAGCTTAATCATGAGAGTATAGAATCTATTGATGTACTTAAATTTTCCGAAAGTCCGGAAGAGCCGTCTCAACCGCTTCCCGAACAAGCGGAAGAGCCGGAAGATCTTGAGGTCATTGATTTTAATAATGTTGAACCGGATACAGGTATTGGAGAACCGGAATTTACTACAGATATTTCAGATACAACAGCCGATACAACAGCTGATGCAACAGATATTGTTGATTTTAATGAAATCAGCCCGGAATCTGAAAATGAATCAGGTCTTGAAAATGAAAATTCTACACTTGATTATGAAGACACCGTCATTGATATTGATGAAATAGGTACAGAGTCTGAAAATACACCGTCGGAACCGGCAGATGAACCTGTTGTTTCGGAAACGTTTGAAATTTCGGATTATGAAATTACTCCGACAGAAGAGTCCGATAATAATGAACCGGAAATAATCTTAGAAACAGCCGGTCCGGAAATCAACACGGAAAGTGATATTATTGAAGATCTAAGTATAAATACGGAAGAAACTAATAATATACACGACGAAGAAGTCATTGAACCGCTTAATTCCGTTGAGGAAGATGATTTACAGGATATAAATTATGATACGGAATTAGAACCTGTATTAGACCAGTCAGAAACATTGTCACTGGAGTTTGAAGATGCTTCGGGAGCGGACTTACTTGTTGAAGATTCCCCGCTGGAAGAACTTGTGCCGGAAGAAAATTTATCCGAAGAACTGCCAATTAATGATAACACTTTGGATTTGGCAGAGCCGGACAGTCCCATTGATTTAGGGTTTGAACAAACAAATAATCCGGATCTTGCTTATTCTGCAGAAACGGGTAAATCTTCTATATCTGCAGATTATGAAAAATTTTCATATACTCCGGAATTTGAGCCGGATGATATTGATACGGAAAGTATTATAAAAGAAATTGCGGCACTCAACCATAAAAGACCGGACTTGAATATTCTTAATGTATATGATTTAAAATTTAAAGAAAAACTGCCGGTTTCTCAAATCGCATCACAGCTTGACATGAGTGAAAATGCTGTTGTAGAATCCTTAAATGAGATAATCGCTATCGTATAAGGACAGGAATTTATGCAATGTCCCAAATGTAAAAAAGAAATTGAAGATAATTCTTTAAAATGCGAATATTGCGGAGCCAAAGTCGCATCGGTATGTAAAGAATGCGGGACAGTTAATATAATTACTGCAACTGAATGCGCAGGCTGCCATAAGGTTTTGTTAAAAATATGCAGCGAATGCGGTGCTGCAAATCTTCCGGAAGCTAAAGTCTGCAGAAAGTGCGGACTTGAATTTGTAAAATCGGAAGCAGCGCCTAAATTAAAATATACGGCGGAAGCTGATTCGCAGCAAAAAGTAAAAGCAAAACTGCTGGATGCAATTAAAGATGCTGATACGTCCGTAATAACAATCAACGGAGACAGCGGACTCGGTAAAAACTTGGTTTTACGCTTTACAATAAATGAGCTGAAAAGCGCAAAACTTATATGGCTGTGGGGAACATGCACACAAGTAACCCAGCTTTCGCCGTTCGGCTATTTTCAGGATTTATTGCTTAACTTTTTTAATGTTAATAACTTTTGCCCGGATACATTACAGCTTAAAAAAAATTCAATACGTTTTTTCAAACAGGATTTTCCAACACTTTCCAATCCGGAAATACTTGATTTATTGAACTTTTTGTATCCCGAAAACATTGATAAATACGAGAATATATATTCTAACAAAATAAAAATGTTTAATATAATGAAGAAAGTTTTTTTGACTATTGTTGAAAAAGTTAAATCCGTATTTATTATTGATCACTTTGAGAACATAGACGGCATGTCTTTTGATTTTTTGCAGGAATTATTAAAAGATGAATATATTCTTCAGAGATGCAAATTTATCTTAGTTTCGTCCGTATCAAAACCCGGCATGGGGTGTGTAACATCTCCGCTCTTACGGGAAGAAAATTATAAAGACTTAACAATTGCACCGTTTACACTAACTCAAGCTCAAACTCTTGTAAAACAGTACAGTGATTTTAATATCGGAGAAGACTTTACTAATGCGGCATTCAAGGTATCCGCAGGGAACCCTGCAGTAATTGAACAGATGGTAATGTTATACGGCGATATAAAACGAAATCGTTTGAAACATATTACATACGACTCGCTTGAAGGTATTATAGATGCAAGATTGGGAATTTTAAGACAGGAAGATACGGCTGCTTATAGAATGCTTATTGCAATGTCGGTTTTAGGTTCAAAATTTTATCCGGCAATGCTTGAACATTTTGACAACAATTCCTCGCAGGAATTCGAAAGAATTATTGAGTCTTTGGTGCAAAAAGGCTTTATTGCACAGCTTAATAATCTTTCTTTTGAATTCAAGAGCGGCAATATCTGGAAAATTATTGTTTCTATCGTTAAAAATGAAGATTGCTTTGAAGAAATATTACGAATACTGTATAACGTTTTAAATATTTATAAACAATCATCAATAGCCCTGCCCGGTTATATTGTACAAAAACTTAACGACAATGAAACCGCTTTTGAAATCTGGACGCAGCTTATGAAACAAGCGTCTTATATAGGAGATATCGGATTATATATTATTTCACAAAAACAAGCCTTGAAACTCATTGAAAATAAAAATGATTCTCATAGCTTAATGATAAAGAAAAATATTTATACGCGCGTCGGCAAACTGCTTGAGCCGATAGATTATAAGGGGGCTTTCGATTATTTGCAGCATGCGATTATGATGCTGGGAGATGATGACGAGTATGAACATATTGAACTATTGGGGTATTTAGCATCCGCATCAATGAAAAGCGGTAATTACTGGGGAGCTATAGAATGTGCGGATAATGTTTTAAATAAGATACCGGAAGATATGGAACTTGCAAGAACTCTTGTTAAATCGCGCCAAGTTTCGCCGCTAGTCAAACTCGGCAATTACGGTCAGGTTGTAAATCTTATTGATACGGAAATTTTACCGGTATTTGAAAGGTATCTTACCAAAGGGAAAAATCTACCGATAATTGATATGAAAGATTTGTATGAAACCTGGATTGATACCTATCTTAATTTTGCGGAAGCTTTAACCTTTCAGGGTGACAGCCGGATGTTTGATATAATTAAACTCCTGTTTGATGTTATTGAAAAGAACCAAATTACGGATTCCGTAATCCTTTGCAAAGCACACCTTGCGCTTGCTCTGGCAAATACAATAAAAGGAGATTTAAAGACTTCTGAGAGAATCCTTGATGATATTTTAAAAGAGTATTCGCTTGATAATATGGATAACTTTATTGTTTCAAGATGGAATTTTATTGATATTATTAATAAATTTGTAGAAAAAGATTACGCAAGTCTTTATGCGGAACTGTTTAATGTCGTTGCTTTTGCTAATAATATTAACGATAACTTTACAAAAAATATCTTGAAAACTCTGCTTGCCAAAATGTTTAGCGATAAAAACGAAAATAAAAAAGCACTTGAAATACTTGAAGAACAGGTTTCATATTTTGCAAAAGAAAAAGTTGCGACGGGAGTTCTTTTATCCTGGTATTTGATAGCAAAAATCCGGCTTGTAACAAGCGGAACGCAATTTGCACTTGATATTGCAACCAAAGCTCTTGATATAGCTCAGGGGCCTAATATCAATAACTATTTCTTCATTTCACTATTCAACAGATTAATCGGCGAAATATATATGGCAAAGCAGGATTTTGACTCCTCAAAAGTCTACATTGAAAAATCCATATTTATTTCAAAACAATTCAACCTTCAAAACATCTTATTTAATAATTATCTTCTCTATGCACGCTTTTATCAGGAACTTGCGCTTCCTAAATCGACTCTTCGTGCAAATTACATAAAACAGGCTCTAAAGATGTTTCAGCTTGCCAAAAATATACCGGTAGTATCCCAGCACAGATATATGCAAAAACAATTAAAAGAAGAATTGTCAATTCTTACCTCCTTCTGTAAATTAAACGGTATAATCCTTAAAAAAGAAACTAAGTAGTATAATCATCAGGGTTTCCCGAATAGTCCGGAATAACTCCCGCTTGCTCCGCACCCTCGGCCGGAAGTCCTTCATATTCCGTTAAAGATTCTCTGTAAGCTAAAGCTCTCTTATTTAATTCGTCTATAGCCAAAGGCCCCGTCAAAACTTCTATTACATCACCATTGGTGTCATATATTTTAAGCCTCGGAATCTCTACACCCGACGGAGTTTTAAATCCCATCAATGAAATTTTGCCGTATTCGCCGAATCCGTCTTTAATTTCATAATAAATTTCTTTCAAATTTTCATTATCAAGGCACGACAACGCAACATTATTGCTTGTTTCTCTTTGAACCCAATCCTGAACAGTCTGGGTTTCTTCCATTAATTCTAATAATTGCTCTTTTGTTGCCCTTATACGTCTGAAAAACGGATCGCCGCCTCTTCCTACTGCAGAAGGGCCCTTTTCTCTGGGAGCATGTATGCGGTAATTTGCCTCATCAATTACTTTTCCGTCTCCGGATGAAGGCTGCTGTGCTGCATTTGCCTGGGGTTCCGTGTTTTTATCTACTTTAAAATCATCAGACATTGTGGTACTCCTTATATCCTTATTTACGGCATTTTTTTTTTAAACTTTAGGATTTTTTGACAAAACTTTACAAAGATTTACAAAAAGAGTATTATCTTAGTATGCTACCGAAAGAATACAGACTAAAAAAGAGAAGTGCATTTGCCGCTACATATAAAAGCGGAAAATCTATACACCGTGACGGAATTACAGTATTCTGCGGTAAAATCAAAGAAGATAACAAGCTTTCAAAAGCAGGCTTTGTTGTCAGTAAAAAAATCCACAAACGAGCCGTTAAAAGAAATCGCATAAAGCGCCTTATGCGTGAAAGCTACCGTCTGATGATTAAAAATCAGGAAGTACCGACAAAATATATGTCGCTTGTATTTGTAGCTTCAGCAAAACTCTTGGATAAAAGCTTTATTGAGGTAGACAGTTCGATGAAAAAATTGGTGAAACTTTTATGATAGACGGAATTGTAACACCGGCTCTAAGAGACATAGACTATCTTACTCCGGCGGCTCCTTATCCTGTAATACCGTCGGGACTTACGGTTCATCAAAATACAATATACAGATACGCGATTCCGACTGATGAGCAGCCGACATTAACAATAGTAGATTATATTCCCGATTATAACGGTAACTTTATTAAGCCCGGATATTACCAGCTTGCTCTTTCCGATGACAGGGAGTTTTTATATTTAATTGAATCCAAGGATTTAATAGCAGTTATTCCCGTATTCAAAATTGCCGAAAATAAGCACGAACTTAATAAATATTATGAAAATACCAAAGAATTAACCAAAGAAGATAAAAAAGAAATTGCCAAGAAAAAGCGTAAAGAAAAGTTTCAGGCAATTATTGACGCAAAATACGCACGCACCGGCGCAACCAAGCCCCGGGAATATCAATATATGGATGCCTCAATAGAATATATAAAAGACGGCGGATACTACCTTATTATGTATGAAAAAGGATTTATAAGAGCCTGGGGGGCTATAAAAATAAAGCAATAGTGCTTGTATAAAACCTAAATTTTTTATATAATAATTACAATATGCCGGGGATAAAAAAACAATCAAATACTCTATATATAACCCATAGCGGGGAATTATTAGTTTGGCTCGTAATAATATTTATTGTTGTCTTAATTTCTACATTCACAATATCCGTAAATAAAAAGACACAAAATATTTACAATATATTTATGCCGGATGTTGACGGACTGATAGTCGGCTCTCCCGTCAGAATGATGGGAATAGAAATCGGGCATGTAACAAAGATTGAACCGACAAATGAAGAAGTTTTCGTAAAATTTATAATAACCGATAAATCCGTAACACTTCCGCGCGGCACGCGTGTTACAGTGGAATTTAGCGGTATGGCTGGCTCTAAGTCGCTTGAGCTTTATCCGCCTGGTAAAACCACTTATATTGATAAAAATACGCCTATTTTAACGGTAAATCCGCCTAAAAGGCTTCATGATGCCGCGGGGCTTCTTAATGAAATGTTTGAAAAAATAGGAGCAATAATATACACGTCTTCATCATTCGGTGAAGAATTGCAATTTATAAATATACAAACAGGCAGTGAAGAAAATCTTGTGAAATTTTTAAAATTTGCAGATAAAACTGTAGATGAATATAATCATAGAGCTGAAAAACTTAATAAGCAGCTAAAAGAATACAAAAATGAAAAATAAATACGAGGACATATAAAATGGCAGAAAGAAAGTTAAAAATTATATCAAATCCTATTGTAAACCAGAGCCTGTGCACAATCCGCAATAAAAACACCGATACTCAGGGGGTTCGTTTAGCCGCAAGGAAACTTACAAGAATTTTATTATACGAAGCAACAAAGAACTTGCCGCAGCAGGATATAGAAATAGAAACGCCGATTGCAAAATGTAGAGCAAAGACAATAAATCCGGATATAACGATTATTATTTCTCCGATACTAAGAGCCGGACTGATATTTACCGATGAAGCGGTTGATATACTTCCGCAGGCTGCAATACGTCATATAGGGATGTACAGGGATGAAAAAACTTTAAAACCGGTTTGGTATTATAACAAAGTCCCCATGCCGGTAGACAATCCCAAAAACTATTATGTATACATAACCGATCCAATGCTTGCCACTGGTAATTCGCTCATTGAAGCAATTAATTTGTATGTCGATAAAGGAATTCCTGAAGAGAATATATGCTGTGTTTGTATGATATCATCTCCTCAGGGAATTGAAGCAGTCTTTAACAAATTCCCGCTGATTACATTAATTGTTGCGGCTGTTGATTCGCACCTGAATGAGCGAGGATACATAGTTCCGGGTATGGGAGATGCTGGAGATAGAATTTTTAATACATAAATTTTTTATAAATTTCTTATATCGGAAAATACATTGAAGCATTTTTTTACAAAAGTATTATGATATATATATGAGCATTACTGAAGTAAATAATATAACACAAAGAGAATTTGAAATTTTGGAATTAATTGCACAAGGCTGCAGTAACTATACTATAGCAAAGAAGCTTGGAATTTCTATTCATACCGTTAAAGCACATATTGAAAGTCTTTATCGAAAACTAGAAGTTCATAATAAAGTTCAAGCCGCCATATATGCAATATATAACGGTATTATAGATATTAACAAGCTTTAAAATTTTCCTGTATACAGAAGCTTGTCAGGATTATAAACATTAAGATAATTTACGGCATCAAACGGTGTATCGGCAATATAAAAAAGCTCTTCCGTTCCTTTTTTAGCAAAACCCGTTTTTATAATTTCATCAAAAAAAGTTATAAGATTAGTATAGAAACCGTTTGTATTTAAAATTACAATAGGTTTAGCATTATAACCGAGCTGTTTTTGTACAATCATCTCGGATAATTCTTCTAAAGTGCCGAAGCCGCCTGCCAAAGCAATTACAGCATCGGATATTTCATCCATTTTCGCTTTTCTTTCTCGCATACCGGATGTTAAAATAAATTCATCACAATCGGCAGGATTTGCGACTCCCAAATCATACAGCCGCTGCGGCATAACACCGGTAATTTTACCCCCGAACTTCTTTACGGCTTCGGCGCATTTATACATCATACCGAGTCTGCTGCCTCCGTATACGATACTCATGCCGGCCTGCCCTAAAAGTTTTCCGAGTTCCGAAGCATCATTATAAAATATTTCGGGTAAACTATTTGAAGAAGAAGCAAACACACAAACCCGGCTTATCATTCAAAACTTCCCCCTATCAAATAATAATTGGAACAGCATAACCCCGTACCGTCTTTTGAACATTCCTGTTTTTGGACATTTACAGGTTCACTTTTGCAGAAGGGCTCGAATCTGTCGGAATATATGTTAAACCCGAAAACATCTTTTCCCCAAACATTAGGTCCGGAAGTTCCGTTAACATCATACATTAATAAACCCAGTATATCATCCTGCGGAGCATCAAAAAATTTTACGGAAAGAACCGAGTTAGCATAAGTTGATTTGTAATCGCTGAATCTATAAGTAGAATTCGGGAATGTACCGTTTAAAAAAGTTATTTTGTAGGGTTTTACGTCACCCTTAATTTCACCGAGCATTACAGACATAAATGCCTGTTTGAAATCAAAATCATCGCTGTTTTTTTGCGTATTTAGAGAATAAAAAACGTTCTCAAACTCAGACTGCACTCCTCTCCAGCGCGAAGTATTATTTGCTTGCTTAGTATCATCCAATGACAGGGGAACAACCAAAAACGCAACAATTAGAAATATTACCAATAAAATAGAAACTTCAATTATTGTAAACCCTTTTTTCATATAATATTTTACCTCTTTTTCATATTGTTTTTGTAAGTTGCATTTACCTCTGTTACCCCCTGGATAGATCAAGGTTCTTTTTCTCATTTATCAGAGTATCGTAAATCCAATCCGGTACAAAATTTTTACCCAAAATTATTTGCCCGTTCATAATATTAGGCGCGTGAAAATCGGAACCTCCGGTAACAATAAGCCCTAAATTTTCCGCCATTGACGAAAAATACTCGACAAGAGCCGGTGAATGTTTTCTGTGATAAGCCTCAATTCCGCGCAGACCGCAATTCATAAGTTCTTTAATTAATTTTTCCGCAATATCAATATCGTAAGGATGTGCAATTACGGGAATACCGCCGGAATCATAAATAACCTCTACCGCATCAAAAGGCGACACTGTTTTTCTTTCAACATACACAGGAGACGCACGGTGAATATATTTACTGTAAGCTTCCATAACATTACCCGTTCCGCCCGCGTTAGTAATAGCTTTAGCAATATGAGGGCGCCCTATACTGCCGCCTTCCGCTACCATATTTTTAACATCTTCAAACGCAATCTTTATACCCTCTTTTTTGGCAAGAAGGCGCAAAATTTCTTTGGTCTGCACTATACGGGCATTCTGCTGAATGCTTAAAAGATTTTTAAAGTCACTCTTTGTAACATCCGGAAAATAGCCTAAAATATGAACCTCATACCCTTTATAAAGAGTATTAACTTCTATTCCCTGTATAATTTTAAAATTAACTTCTTTGGTTTTTAAATACTCAACCGCAGCATTATATGACAGGACATTATCGTGATCCGTAAGCGCAATAACCTGCAAGCCCGCCTCCAGTGCTAAATCAACAATTTTTTCCGGAGAGAAAACGCCGTCAGAATAATAGGTGTGAATATGATAATCACCTTTCATCCTGCCCCTCCCGTGTCAAACGTTATTTTCAACGTTAACCTCGCTTTCTTTTTTATTATCAATAATCAAATTAATTCTTTTTATATGCGCCGGTTTATTTCCTTCAATCAGAACCTCGGCGCCGTTTATCAGCGCAACGGAATCTTCCGCTATTTCATATCGTTCGGGAATGCTAGTAGAAAGTCTTTTCAATGATGTAGAAAATTCCATTCCTATAACGCTGTCATAAACTCCGCAAAATCCCGCATCCGTGATATACGCCATTCCGTTGTATATCATTTCATCAGCTGTCTGCACATGCGTATGTGTTCCGAAAAAGCATTTTATAAGAGAATATTCTTCGGTATTAAATTCTTTTGCAAGAGCTTTGGCAAAACATATTTTTTCAGCCGTTGCTTCGGCATGAAAATCAATTATTATTCCTTGAATTCCTTCATTTTTAAGCTGTTTAATTTTTTCCGTGACAATTTGCCAGGGTGAATCTATCGGAGGCATAAAAACACGTCCGAGAGCATTAATCACGGCGAAATTTTGACCCTTTATCTCAAAAATTCTACACCCAAAGCCTTTTGCGCCCTCAGGGTAGTTAATAGGCCTGACCAAAATATCGGCCTCGTCAATATATTCATAAATATCTTTTTTATCCCAAATATGGTTACCGGAAGTCATACAGTTAATACCCGCATCTTTAAGCTCCTCATAGTTTTTCTTTGTAAGGCCGAATCCGTGCGAAGCATTCTCTATATTTGCAATAACAAAATCGGGTTTTTCCGTTAATGAGCAAAGGTAATTCTTAACCGCAATACGCCCCTGTTTACCGGTTATGTCGCCTAAAAATAAAATTTTTATTCTTTCAGTATTACTATTCATAATATTTGCCTGCTAAAAAACAGGGAAAAATTCCCTGTTTTTCCTTATTTTGCGATTTCTGTAGTTCTAAATTCTCTTACCACCGTAACTTTAATCTGTCCGGGGTAATCAAGTTCATCTTCAATCTTTTTCGCAATATCTCTTGCAAGTTTTTGCGATGCTAAATCATCAAACATTTCCGATTGTACGATTACGCGGACTTCTCTGCCGGCCTGTACCGCAAAAGACTGCTTTATTCCCTCATAACTGTTTACAATCTCTTCAATCTTTTGTAAACGCTTAATATATATTTCCAAAGTATCGCGTCTTGCACCAGGACGTCCGGCAGATATCGCATCCGCAAGCTTTACAAGCACCGCTTCAATTGTATTTGCGGTAACATCATCATGATGCGCCTCAATTGCATGAATAACTTCAGGCTTTTCACCATATCTGGAGGCTAATTCCACACCCAGTTGTATATGGGTGCCTTCTTGAGTCTGGTCAACAGCCTTTCCTATATCGTGCAAAAGCCCGGCACGCTTTGCAACATAAACATTTGCCCCAAGTTCCGCTGCCAGCATGCCGGCAATATGACCGACTTCAAGCGAATGTTTTAATACATTTTGACCGTAACTTGTTCTGTAATATAAGCGCCCCAGATTTTTAATGAGTTCTTTATTCAAACCCATTATTCCCATATCAAGCGCAGCGTTCTCGCCCTCTTTCATAATCTTCTTTTCAACTTCTTCGCGCGATTTTTCAACGGTTTCTTCAATCCTTACCGGATGGATGCGCCCATCCTGAATTAATTTTTCCAAAGCAATTTTCGCTATTTCACGCCTTACGGGATCAAACGCCGATAAAACAACGGCTTCCGGAGTATCATCAATAATCAAATCGACTCCGGTTAAAGTCTCAAGGGTACGTATATTACGTCCTTCACGACCGATAATACGCCCTTTCATTTCGTCGTTCGGAAGCGAAACTACAGAGACAGTAGATTCGACGACTTGTTCCATCATGCATCGCTGCATTGTAGTCGAAAGAATTTCTTTTGCTTTTTCCTGAGCCTCTTCCCGTATTTTAGCCTCATTTTCTCTTATTAATTGAAGTTTTTCCTGAGCCAAATCATTTTTAATCTGCTCCAAGAGCATTTTTTTTGCATCTTCTGCAGACATTCCCGCAATTCTTTCCAGTTCTATGGTTTGTTTTTGCACTATATCAGCGAGATAATCTTCCTTCTCTATAAGTTGATCTTTAATTCTGTCAAGTTCAAGTTCTTTGTCCGTCATTTCCTGGATTTTTGTTTCAAGAATATCCTCTCTTTTGGAAAGTTTATTTTCAAGTACGGCAAATTCACGTCTTCGTTCTCTTTCATCTTCGTTAAGCTGTTCTCTTTCCGCGTGCAAAGCTTCTCTGGCTTTAATCATGGCTTCTTTTTGAAGAATAGCTTCTTTTTCTTGCAAGTCTCTTTTAGACTGTTCGGATTGCAAAATCAGGTTTTTATACTTTATTCTCTGTACTACAATGACAGCAACAAGTATAACCAATACAATAATTGCAACGGTCAGTAATGCACTATTCATCTGGCACCTTTTCCTTTTCTATTTTTTATATATACACGACACACGGGTACATATAACCTACCCGTCAACTATTAAATATTCTCAATAATCTTATCTATCGCATATATTTTCAAAAATTTCTTATACTACTACTAATTTTATCATATCATATAAAGCTTTTTTTGTACACCGTTTTAGTTTTTCTTCGGCGACACACAATCAGTACCGGATATTATGCCCAATTTCATATAAAAAAATGAACTTTTATTCGTTACAATCGTTTATAATATTGAGTGTTGAGTTATATTTAAATATAAAACGGATGAAAATAAAGCTTTTTTTTATAGTAATACTTTTTTTATCATGTATTAAAGCTGATGCAATTCAATCAATAAGAATTGAAGAAAACGCGGTTTTAGGGCTGAATGATTGCATACGTATAGCACTCAATAACAGTCCGGTCGTAAAAAGCTCCATTTTTAATCTGGATATTGCAAAATTTTCGGTTGGTGTCGCAAAGTCGGCTTATTTTCCCAGTTTAAGTTTAGGAGCAAGCTACAATCAAAGCTTTGGAGAACGAAGTCATAACAGGGGAAGTTATCAAACAAGAACATTACCCGGTTTTGATGCTTCTCTTTCACAGCTGTTATGGAACTTCGGGAAGACCGGTGCTAATATTCGGATGGAAAAATTTAATAAAATCGCAGCTGAGTTTGATTTTGATGAAACGGTTCTCACAACAATTTTTAACGTAAAACTTCAATACTACGGAGTTCTTGCCGCAAAATCCCTTATGGAAGTTGAAAAACTGAATGTACAAATCAATGAACGAAACTATCAGAGAACACTTGCGTATTTTGAAGAAGGAATTCGTTCTAAAATCGATCTTGTAAATGCCGAAGTCAATTTGAGCGACTCCAAAATTTCACTGGTACAAGCTGAAAACACATATAAAAATGCAATTGTAAGCCTCAATAATGCAATGTATGTGGCTTACGCTCCGGAATATAATATAAAAAACACCGAAACGTTTAATCTTGCGACTCCTAATATTCCGTTAAGTCTCAGTAATATTGATCATTATGATAAATTGCTTGAACTTCCGGACGAAATTTCAGATGCGGCATACGCAGTAAGCGCTGAAAAAAGTGATGTTCTGCAAAATTATGTTTTTGAAAAATACCCTTATACATTTGAAAAATCAGTGACAATCGCAAAAGAAAACCGTCCGGATTTGAAGGCCTTAAATGCCACTGTTAAAGCTATGAGACAGTATGTACTTTTAACAAAACGTCAGTATCTTCCGGATTTAAGAGGCGGCGTCGGCTATAGCTATGCAAACATGAGGAATTATGCGGATAACAGCATGAATGTATCATTAAATCTCACAACAACTTTTAATATGATGCAGGTAAAACATGAAGTCGATATTGCAAATACGGAACTTAATATGGCAAAAAACGAAGTTGACCTCTTAAACCAAAACTTATATTTTGACATACAAAGCGCGTATATAGATATGATTCAACTTGAAAAACAAATCCCTCTTCTTGAGACAAGAGTACGCCAAACACTTGAGAATCTGGAATTGGCTGACGGACGATACGCCGTCGGTTTGGGAGATTATATACAGCTTCAGGATGCAAGAGTAAATTATAATAATGCACAAAGCTCTTATGTTCAGGCGGTTTATAATTACAATGTAGCGCGCGCAACTCTTGAAAGACAGATTGCATTACCGCAGGAAGAAACACTTACTGTAGAAGACGTAAAGGATTACCAAAAAGATTTAAAAAAACAGGAAAAAGCACAAACAAAAAAAAGTAAACAGATAAAACAAAAGGAAAACGTATGACATTCCCGAAAATACAAAAAAAATATTTAATAATAAGTATAGTCACAATAGTTATTGCAGTAGCAGTAATCATGAATATTACGAGCAAACGAGTTACATACAAAACGGCTACAATAAAAAGAAGAACAATCACTCAGGTTGTAGAAGCTTCCGGAACGATAAACCCGGTTAATACAGTTTCTGTCGGTTCTACCGTATCAGGGTTAATAAGTGCAATATATGTTGATTTCAATTCAAAAGTTACAAAGGGACAGCTTCTTGCGGAAATCGATCCAAGAACATTTCAGGCAACGGTAGACCAAAATCTTGCCTCCATGAATTCCGCACAAGCAACACTCGCCAACAGGCAGGCAGCTTTTGAGATGAGCGCTAAAACACTGAAACGATATCGAAATCTATATGCACGCAATTTTATACCAAAAGCTGACCTTGATCAGGCAGAAGCGGATTACAAATCCAACCTTGCCCAGGTAAACTCCGCAAAAGCACAAATTGAACAAACGCGCGCACAGTATAATCAATCACTGGTAAATCTTAATTATACCAAAATAACAGCTCCGGTAAGCGGTATGATTATATCACGTGAAATAGACCTCGGACAGCCGGTTGCCGCAAGTTTCCAAGCGCCGGAACTTTTTACGATTGCGCAGGATTTAGAAAAAATGCAAATAGAAGTTAACGTTTCAGAAGCAGATATCGGCGAAGTTAAAGAAGGTCAAGATGTAATGTACACGCTTGACGGATATCCGAACAGCCAATTTTACGGCAAAGTTACACAAGTCAGAATTTCTCCGACAACCGTTTCAAACGTAGTAACCTATTCAGTCATCGTAACCGTTGACAATAAGGATTTAAAACTTAAACCCGGTATGACCGCAAATGTTTCAATAATAACCGCAAAAAATGAAAATGTGCTTTCCGTGCCTAATATTG
>CALUSF010000021.1 GCA_944323325.1 Candidatus Gastranaerophilales bacterium | reverse complement strand
GAAACCGAATCTTTTTGAACACTCTGAAGTGTTTTTAAAACAAGATTATTTGCAGGGAACTTGGATTTTGCCGTGTTTAACGTACTTACCGCATTGTTATAATCATTTTTAGAAGCGTAACATATAGCCAAATTTACGTAAGCATCAACATTTGATTGATTTTTAGAAATAACAGCCTTATATCCGCTTATTGCTTCATCTATATTATTTTCCTGGTGCAGCTTATATGCATACTCATAGAGTTCATTTGCATTTCCGTTCTGTGAAAGATAAGCAATATATTCTGCCGGTGACATTGTAGCTTTAATTACTTCGGAAAGTTCTGCTTTCGCAACAGAATTTGCAGGATCTATAGATAAGACCTTTTTGTAATAATTCAAAGCCGTTTTACTATCACCCATTTCTTTATACACTTGAGCCTTATAAAGCAGTGCTTGAGTATTATTAGGATAAAGCGTCAACACAGAGTCGTATGACTGTATTGCCTTTTGATATTCTTTTCTCTGCTGAAAAAGCGTTCCGACATTAAGTCTTGTTGTAACGTTTGACGGATTAAGCTTTTCTGCTTTTCCGTAATAACTTAAAGCTGTTTCAAAATCGCCCTGTGCCTGCTTAATAGCACCGATATTTGCGTTTAGTTCCGCAGCATTTGTAGTCTATGCAAGCTTTTTATGTTAAATTCGTCCAAGCGCAAACAAAATTTCCAAATCACCTTTTGAATTTGCAAGAGCTTCATTGTATTGCACGACTGCTTCATCATACTTCCCGAGCCTGTCGAGAGTTCTTGCGTATTCCATTCTCAGTTTTCCGTCATTTGGTTTTGATTCAAGCGCCAGTTGACAATACGATGCGGAGCGTGGAATATTTCCGAGAATTTTAAGCAAATTTGCTATTTGCATATTTGCATCACCGGCAAGTTTAGGACTTTCTGCAGCTTTTGAAAATTCATAAGCTGCAGCCGGGAACTGCCCGATTGCTCTTAATTCTTCCGCTCTTTTATATCTTGAACCGGGTGTTGTATCAAAACTTATGACCTTTAAGCATTGGTTTAAATTTTCAGTAGCCGAAGCAATCATACCCGCAGAATTCTGAACCGCCTGCTCTTTTTCCGGATAAATTTTCAGATAAAAAAGTGCGCTTCTAAAATCGTTCGCGGCTTTATCGTAATTTTTTTCCTGGTTTGCATAATAAGTAGCTCTCGCAAGGAATGCATTAATGATTCCGATACGAGCGGAATTGTCAAGATAATTGATTTTTAAAGCTTTCCTAAACTCAGCAATTGCTGAAGAATATTGATTCTGCATCAAATAGTTTTGTGCGGCATTATAATGCTCTGCAAAAGCACTTGTTGCCGCAAAGCATTCAATATTCAAAGAAAGCCCCGCAAATACCGTCAAACAACATATAGTCCCTAAAAATTTTCTCTTCATAACAATATATTACTATAAGAAATTTATAAAGTGAATAAGTGAGGATGGTAATTTAAATTTAAGTCTCCTTTTGTGCTAAATCCTCATTAAAATAACCTGCGATATATTTAAATGTATTCAGAGCTGTATCAATACTCATTTTCCGCGGATGATTTGCTCGTTTTTCTTTTACTGTAACGGTATTATTTTTTAAATCAACATCTTCTAGAATATAAACATGCCAACTTCTTCCGTCAAGCATTTTTACCCCTGTACCTATTATGAAACTATGCTCCTTTTCCTTATCCATTCTTTCAAACAGCTCCATAACTTCAGCTCTGTATCCGTTTAAATCAAGATTAAAATCTTTTTCCGCAATTACACGAGGCTCTTTTCCAGTAAAAACTTTCATAAAATGCGAAGGCAGATTGTTTTCAAACGCATAAGTCTTAAATGTATCCGTAACCCTGCAAATCCACGGCTTAGCTTTATATTTTTTTTCATACTCACCGACTGAAATATCAACACTTCTGATAATCGGATTTTCTTGTTTTTCATAGAGTTTTTCATACCCGCTTACAACTGTATTTGTTGGAATTCTAAAAACCTCATCCTCTCCGTTTTCTTTATATAATTTACAATTGATTATATTCGGGTTTGAATCATCGTATTGAATTTGTTCTTTTAAAACCTTTCTCCCGTTTTCGGTTTTAGAAAGAGTTTCAAGTGTTGACATCAAATAACAGTCGCTAAAGTGCTGTTTAGCATGCTGCAAATTATCAATATCTTTATCGGATATCGACGCTTTAAACGGAATATTAACACTAAATAAAAGACCTTCCATATATTTATTAAATAAAAAAAATGTTTATTATTGATAAATTATTGCAAAAATGTTACAATTGGAAACAAAAAGGGAAGAACTTTATGCCACAAATAGTAATCGGCTCTGATCATGGCGGATATAAATTAAAAAACGAAATTATTGCACACCTTAAAGCAAGTAATTACGACATTATTGATTTGGGATGTTTTAATGAGGAATCATGCGACTATCCTATTATTGCAAAAGATGTTGCAAATACCGTATTAGATAAAAATATAAAAGGAATTCTTGTATGCGGAACGGGCATCGGGATGTCAATCGCCGCCAACAGGTTTAAAGGTATAAGAGCTTCTCACTGCACGGATACCTATACCGCCAGAATGACAAGACTTCATAATGATTCAAACATTTTATGTTTAGGGCAAAGAGTTACGGGACCGGGGCTTGCTCTGGATATTGTCGATATATGGCTAAATACAGAGTTTGAAGGCGGCAGACATTTAAAAAGAATAGAGATGCTATAGCGGAGAGTTTAATGGACAAACAGATTACATCATATAAGTTTGCTTGTGCGGTTGCAAGGTTTTTGGATGAAAAAATTGCAAATGATATTTCAATTCTTAATATAAGCAAAGTCTCTTCATTTGCGGATTATTTTGTAATATGCTCTGCACAGACCAATACTCAGGTCAAAGCTCTGACGGAAAATTTGACAGACAAAGTAAAAACAACTTTTGCAAGACTCCCTATCGGAAAAGAAAATGATATAAAAAACCGCTGGAATCTTATTGATTACGGTGATGTAGTTGTACATATTCTCCACAGGGATGAAAGAGAAGCTTATGCAATAGAAAAATTTTGGAACCATGCATTCAGTATTCCGCGTGAAACTTGGTTAGAAGAATCTAAAGAATACTCAGAGTACGAAAATATTGAAAGATAGAGAGATGGATAAAAAAGAATTAAATAAAGCGATTGAAAAAACCGTATTAAAAATGGCAATGGAGCCTAATAATACAGAGCATTATCATGAACTTGCCAAATATTATGCTATGGATAACCAGTATGAAAAGGTGATATCCGTATATGAAAGTCTTTTGGAAATTGATCCAAAGGATTTGCAGACGCTGCTAAATTTAGGCAGTATATGGTTTTATGCAAAGGATTACAAGAAAGCTCTCAAATGCTTTAATCAGGCAATGATTGTAAATCCCAGCAACTATCTTGTTTATTATAATTTGGCAAATACTTATGCGGAATTAAAAAACTTCCCCAAAGCTTTGCATTATTACAACAGAACCTTGGATTTCAATTCACAGGACCCTGAAATATATAATGCAATAGCACTTTTATACCACGATTTTGAAGATTATGTAGAAGCAAGAGCATATTATGAAAAAGCTTTGTCTATTGATCCTGACAACCTTACAGCTCTTGTTGATTTGGGGAATGTAAACTTTAAATTATTCGATTATAAAAAGGCTCTTGAATACTATTACAGAGTATTTAAACTCGCTCCCGACAACAAAACAGTTGCGCTTTGTATTGCAAATACACATGCGATAAATAAGGACAAGAAAAAGGCTTATGAATACTTTGAAAAAGCAATCAATTTGCCGGGTGATAACTACAAAGCTTATATTTGTTACGCTATAGCAAAATCTGATTTTAAAGATTATAATGAGGCTATAGAGCTGTATAAAAAAGCAATTGAAATTAATCCAAAAGAAGCTAATGCCTATATTCTTGCAGGAAACTTGTATTCTAACATTAAAAAGTTTAAAGAAGCTGAAGCTGAATACAAAGAAGCTCTTAAAATTAATAAGCTTGATCCGAGCTTATTCGTACTGATTGCAAATGTCTATTATATGAATAATGAAATCGAGCGTTCCATTTATTCATATAGGGCTGCGGTGAATATGCGCCCTGAAAATGATGAGTACAAATTGGTATTTATACAAGTACTTGAAGATTTTATAGAAGAGTACAGAAAGGATGATATCGTTGCGGCCTTCTAGAGAAATTCAACCGGTTGAAAGATTAATATCGGCAGCTTCGTATTTAACGGCCGGAGGTGCAGGTTTTTTGTGGCTTATAATTGCGGCTATACTAAAAAAACACGTAACTCAATTTTTGCTGTACCACATTTTACAGTCTATATTCCTTTCAATTGCATACTTCTTACTGGCAACCTTTGCGGAATTAATTTATGTAATTTTATACAGAATCCCTATCATTAACGCAATTCCGTATTTTTTAAATATGCCGATTCCTTTATTTTACGGATTATCCGTTATTCAAACAATAACAACCGCAATAATTTTATACCTCGCAATTACGGCCGGCATGGGGTTATACAGTTATATACCCTGGGTTTCGGATATAATTAACATTAACACTGGCAGAAAATAAACTAATCTTTAAAACGGTATTTTAATAAAGTCCAGATAGCCTGCACTCCGTCTTTCCAGGTTATTTTTTTACCCTCTTCGGTTTTTCTTGCATTGTAAGAAATCGGCACCTCCAAAAATCTTGCATTTGATTTTAGGATTTTTGCCGTTATTTCAGGTTCAAAATCGAAACGATTTGATTTGATTGATATATTTTTAATGTATTCAGCCTTGAATGCTTTGTAACAGGTTTCCATATCTGTAAGATATGTATTATACAAAAGCCTTGTTAAGTAAGTTAAAGTAATATTAGCTAGATAACTCAAAAAAAGAAAATTTCCGTTATTACGTGTATCTGCTAATCTGGAACCGTAAACAACATCGGCAGTATCAGTAGTAATTAGCTTTACGAGCTGCTTATAATCCTGCGGATTGTATTCCAAATCAGCATCCTGTATTATAATAATATCACCGGTAGCCTCCCTGATACCGGTTCTCAAAGCCGCACCCTTACCCATATTCCGGTGATGATAAAGAACCTTGTATGGCAGGCTTGAATATATCTCTTTTGTGCCGTCAGTTGAATAATCATCTATCAAAATAATTTCTTTTTCAAGTCCGAAATCGACCGCCTCTACTTGTTTGAGAATCTCTCTTAGTGAATCTTTTTCATTGTATACGGGTATAAGAATGGATAATTTATTCATTTATATTTACAAACTCCGTTATTATAAGCTTAGTCTTTGCCAAAATTACTATTTTATTATATCATAATAACATAAGCAGAGAGGGTGAAATGACTTTAGAGAATTTTATTTATGAGTCAATTTCAGAAATACTTAACGGCGAGTATGACGAAGTAAAAGAAAGAATAGAGAAGCATAAAGAAATTTATCTTAATGACACGGCAATTTGTCTTTGTCTGTTGGCGCTTGGTGCTTTTTTAAAAAAAGATTATAACAGCTTTTACCAGTTCATGAACGACACGGCTTTTTTGGTTGATCAAACCAAAGATCCAATAACTAAAATTCTGCATGAAATGATACTCGGATTTGTAAATTTCAGCGAAAAGAATATGGCATTATACGCTATAAATTACAATAAATCCCGCAAACTGTCCATCAAAAACCAAAAAACAGATTTCTTTGAAAAAATAAATGCACTGTTAAAATGTCCTGCCATAAGCCATTATAACAATCATAATCAATCAAAAGACCCTCTTATTGCTTTAGTTAATATAGGACAGGCTGTTGCAGCAGAAAAAAATATCGACTTACTTATAAAAACAATCGCGGAAGAAACTAAAACAGCGATGAATGCTGATAGATGCACCGTATTTTTGTATGATAAAGAAAATAACGAGCTTTATTCTAAAGTCGCAACTGGACTTGATACGGAAGAATTAAGAATCCCCGCGGATAAAGGTATTGCAGGACATGTTGTAAAAACCGGCGAAACAATAAATATTAAGGATGCATATAACGATGAACGTTTTAATCCGGAAGTTGACAAACAAACCGGTTACAGAACAAAAACAATTCTCTGTATTCCGATTAAAAATTTTAACCAGGAAATTATCGGGGTTTTTCAGGTAATAAATAAGTTTGATGAGTATTTTACTCCTGATGATGAAGACTTACTTGTTGCAATTGCGTCAAGCGCAGGCATATCATTAGAAAATGCACAGCTCTTTGAAAAACAAAGAAAACTTCTTGAAGAACAAAAAATTGTCTTGGACAGCTTTATAGAAACCCTTGCAACATCTATAGACGCGCGTGATAAGATTACCGCAGGTCATTCTACAAGGGTTAAAATGTTTGCTTCATTAATAGCACAAGAATTTGGCATGGAGCAAAACGACCTTTATATTCTGGAAAAAGCCGCTGCTTTGCATGATATCGGGAAAATAGGTATAAGAGATTCCGTTCTTCAAAAAGAGGGTAAATTGACACCTGAGGAATACAAGCATATACAGGAGCATGTAGAAATAACGCATCATATTTTGGAAAAAATCCACATGTCTAAGGACTTTCAACAAATAACAGAAATAGCATGCTCACACCATGAAAAATATGACGGAACCGGGTATTACAGGCATTTGAAGGGGGAAGAAATACCATTTGGCGGACGAATCTTAGCAGTTTCAGACGTATTCGACGCAATAACCTCTAAAAGGCATTATCGTGATAAAATGCCTATTGAAAAAGTTATTGATATCATTAAAAACGGTGCGGGTTCACATTTTGACCCAAAAGTTGTAGATAAATTTCTCGGTATAAAATTGAGTAAAATCGTGGGTGTTTTTGTTACAGAGAACCACATGACCATAGACAAAGAAGATATGGTTACATTAGAAAAATATAACCTACTTGATTTATATTACTCAATAGTAAATAATTGTAGTAATAAGTTGTTGCAAGTATTTAATAAATATTACGTAGGTGTAGATTTAGTACATGAGTAAATTATTAAGAAAGCTTTTTATATCAATACTTTTACTGGCGTCTGTAGGTTACGCGGAGGCGGCTGAAACCAAGCCTTTGAAAATTAAGGCGGAAACAAATGTTGCCAATATGGATATGGTAATTAAAGATAATTTTATAAAGGCAAAATACGCCTCTGCAGAAAACCGTTTTGCACAAAGCAATGTGAAAGCTTCTTACGACGATTTTAATGATTTAGTGCAAAGAACATCGCATGACGACTATGTATTTCTCGTTTACGCAATGAAAATGGCGGAATACGGATTTTTTGATTTGTCGGATGCTTTAATAAAAAAACTTGATAATAACGATTTTACAAAATACTATATCTCCGATATAAAGAAATTTTATTACCCGTCTGCAATGGTAAACAGTAAAGACTTGATATATCTTGCCGACGCTTATTCAAATATTGTATACAACAATATGGCAATTGAGACAACTTCAGAGCTTTTAAACTCTCCGAAGGCTGCCGAAAGTGATTATAAAAACTATCTTATTGCTCTGGGGTATTACAAATCAAACAACTTAAACCAAGCATTAAAATATATAAATAATGCAATGGTTGAAAATGATTCAAATATTAATTATTTAATTTTAAAAGCCAAAATCCTTGCTGATTCTAACAAGTCATCACAAGCTTTAAAAACTCTGGAAAAAATAAAGAAAACTTCTTTTATGACCGCAGATTTCCAAAACAAAGTCAGAGCGGCAGAAGAATACGTTTTATATAAGACAACAAAGCCGGAAGCCTTAAAAGACTATCATCTTGCGTATTATTATCACCTGCAGGGTAAGAGTCTGCTTGCAACTAAGGTCTTGCAATCTGCCGTTTTGCATGCAAAACAGTACAGTCCCGAAATATTTTCTCTGCTGGGGAAAATCTATTACGAGAACGATGAGCCTTTAAAAGCACAAGAGTTTGCAGAACGTGCATATCGGGAAGACAGCGGAAATTACCTTGCGGCAATTACGCTTGCGGATTTAAGCTTTGATAACAGAAAATACGAAAGCGCTCTTAAATATTATAAAAAAGCTAAATCATTAACAAAAGACGCCGCACCATCGGTAGGATTAGCAAAGACTTACCTTGCGTTGGAAAAAGATAAAAAGTCTAAAAAATTGTATGAAAAGCTTTTGAAAAAACACGGTAATGATGAAGAGCTTCTTGTCGATTCTCTTAAAGTATTTCCTCAAAAATCAGACTACTACTTGCCTAAGGTTGCATCAATAGATATTTCTAACAACGATATATGGTTAGGCTTGGCAAACCTTGCAATACGTGACAACAATTTCACAATGGCAACAACTTATCTAAACAATTCTTATTATATTGACGCAAATAATTTTAAATATTATTATTATTTAAGTTTAGTTTTGAGAGCCAAAGGTGATTTTGAACTTGCTGACCAATCATTAATAAGGTGCTCCAGACTGAACTCAGATTATGCGGCAGATGTAAATCCGGGACACAGTATTTATGAAGAATAAAATTTTAATAATTGAAGATCATGAATTAACGCGTTTTGGTTTAAAAACAGCTTTTGAGGGCTGTGAGTTTGTGGAGGCAATTTACGAGGCAGATTCTGCGGAAAAGGGCTTGGAAATTGTCGGACAAACCGATATTAATCTTATAATAATGGATTTAGGACTTCCCGGTATGAACGGAATTGAAGCTACCAAAAAAGTCCGCGCCTTAAAAAAGGATATTAAAATTGTTATTTTAACATCGCATAATGACGAGCAAGAAGTTTTAAACAGCCTAAAAGCCGGCGCCAATGCTTATTGTTCTAAGGAAATCAACCCCAAAAGGCTTATTCAGGTTGTGCAGTCAGTATTAGACGGGGCAGCCTGGTTTGATCCTTCTATTTCACATATTGTACTGGAAGCCGCTACAAGGGGGCAGGATAATTCTCAATCTAAGCCGGAACGTGATTACGGACTGACTTCAAGAGAAGCCCAAATTTTAAAACTTATAACCGAAGGGTACAGTAATTTTGAAATAGCAAAAGAACTATTTGTGAGTATTAATACAACAAAGGCTCATGTTGCAAGTATTTTGCAAAAGTTGGAAGTTGATGACAGGCTTCAAGCGGCCTTAAAAGCATTAAAAGAAAGATTGGTGTAAAATGGACGGCATAGCTTCAATTCTTGTTGTAGATGATAATCCTAAATTTCTTGCAGATGCGCTTCCGATGTACGGATATGACGTTACGGTCGCTAAAGACGGCTTAGAAGCATTAAAAGTTTTGGATAAGCCTGATAAATTATTTGATTTGATACTTTTGGACGTTATGATGCCGAATATGGACGGCTGGGATACTCTAAAAGCGATAAGATCAAATAATAAAACAAAATATATCCCGGTTATTATGATAACCGCCGTAAGCGAAGAACAGAAGGTCGTATCGGGTTTAAAAATCGGTGCAGACGATTATATAGTAAAACCTTTTATATTGCCGAACCTTCTTGCTCGGATAGAGGCTGTTTTGAGAAGATGCCGCTGGCAAAAAGAAGCAAATCCCAAGCAAGAAAAAACTTTAAATAAAAACGTAAATATAGACGCTCTTACTCCGAAAGAGAAAGAGGTTCTTGCTCTTGTTGCCCAAGGAGCAAGCAATCAGGAAATTGCAGATAAACTCTTTGTAAGGGATGTTACGGTAAAAACACACTTGAACAGCATCTTTAAGAAGCTCAAAGTGTCAAACAGAACCCAGGCAGTTTTGCTTGCGATGCAAATGAATTTAATAAATTAGAAAGGTGTATGATAAATGATTTCGAAAGAAGAATTAGTAAATTTGCTGCTTAGCGATATAGAAGCTTTTAATCAAGAAGTAGAAAATTCAAAAGGTGCTATTGATTTAAGCGAAGTAGATTTTTCCAACTCGTCCATTGAAGGTGCAGTATTTGAAAATGTTGATTTAACCTCTTCTTCATTTTCTGACAGCCATATAACCGATGTAAAATTTGAAGGATGCGACTTAACTTCAGTAGACTTTACAAGGGCGGAAATCGTAGAATGCTCTTTTAACGAATCTGTATTAAACGGCGCGGATTTTAGTTATTCAAGAGCGGATTATTGCAATTTTAGTGATGCGGACTTAGCAGGTGCAATATTCCAGGGTGCGGATTTATCAAATTCAGACCTTTCATCGGCAGAGAATCTTAGTGCCTGCAGATTTGATGAAGAAACAGTTTGGCCTGATAATGACAATCTTCCGGAAGATTTTGATGCAAACTACTCTTCAGACCTGTCATCATTGCAGGATGATGAGGATTATTCTCAATCTGATTATTGAGAAGCGATTTGCGCTTAATTGTAACAATAAGTTACAATATACACTTGTAAAATAAAACCTTTTAATGTACACTTTTATTACACTGGTAGAAAGAAGGAAATATAATTATGTCTAAACAATGTGAAGTATGCGGTAAAAAACCTTTAAAAGCAGCTAAGTTAACATTTTCTCATAAACAGATTGTAAAAAGACAAACACCTAATTTACAGGAAATCAGAGTTAATGTAAACGGGCAAACAAAGAAAATGACAGTATGTACTTCTTGCTTAAAAGCCGGCAAGGTACAAAAAGCTGTATAGAATTAAATTTTATTAGCATAAAATAGACCTATAACTCACTATAGGTCTATTTTTGTATGTTCTTGAAATACATTAAGTCATACTACAAAACAGCTTCATTATTTAGAGTTTGCGGAAAAATATACATTTTTCTCGCAAACACTTTTTGTAAACATTTGTAAAGAAAATAACAAATTCTGAAATTGACGTATTTTATATTACTTTATATATATGTAAACATTAAGTAAGGATCAAGGTTATGCTAACATTAAATTCATCAGAAGAAAATCATAACACATGCTTCAAATTTATAGGAGCTGATTCGACTCCCAAAACAACACATTTGATTTCAAACAATACATCTTTAATAGCACCGTCTGTTGATGGTGACGGTTTAGACTCATGCAGTTTCTATTCCGGACCGTCTGATTCAACAATTGCAGCTTTTGGTGAAAGCTTCGAAACAAGCGGTGCAATAGCTTACTCCGGCGCTGAATCTTGCGGTTCTATCGCATACTCAGGCGGCAGCGAGTCTTGCGGCTCTATCGCATCGACTTCAGTTTCCGTATCTTCCGGCGGTGGATTTTCCGGAGGCAGCTGCAGTTATTCTTGCTAATCAACTTAGAATGGTAATATATTTCATCCGGCATAAATGTCGGATTTTTTTTTTGTTAACCGGTTGTCAAAAATCCTTAATAATGATACGATGAAATAAAGCAGAGGAGAGTATGGCAGAGAGGTTTAACATAATACAGTTTTTAAAAAGTGCTGTAGCAATTGGAGCTTCCGACGAACATTTAATGGTTGGTCACGCACCGTTTTTAAGGAAAAACGGATTTATTAAGCGGACAAATTTAGAACCGCTCACAAAAGAAGTTTTGGACAATGCAATTCTTGAAATTGCTCCTACTGCTATCAGAGATGAAATACTTACACTCTGTGATGTGGATTTTATGTTTGAAATTAAAGGGTGTTCAAGATTCAGAGTTAATTACAACCGGCAAATCGGACTCCCCGGACTTGTCATAAGAAATATATCATACAGCATCCCGCAGTTAAAAGATTTGTCTCTGCCGGATATTTTGCATTCAATCGTTGAATACCAAAACGGAATTGTACTTGTTACCGGCCCGACCGGAAGCGGAAAATCCACAACAATTGCTTCGCTGATAAATCAAATAAACATCACATCTTCAAAACATATTGTAACAATTGAAGATCCCATAGAATATATTTTTGATTGCAGAAAAAGTATTGTTTCTCAAAGACAAGTGGGGGTTGATACGCGTTCTTTCTCCGACGGCATAAAATACGCGCTCCGACAAGATCCTGATGTTATTTTTATAGGAGAGATCAGAGACAAAGAAACGATGGAAGCTGCATTAAAAGCTTCCGAGACGGGACATCTTGTTCTTTCTACACTGCATACAAATGATGCGGTGCAAACAATTAACAGAATTGTTAATATGTTCGACGAATCAAACAGGTACCTCATAAGAAAGCAGCTCGCAGAAACGTTAAGAGCTACAATCGCACAGAAGCTTGTTTATTCGGAGCAGGAACAAAAAAGATTTCCGGCTTGCGAAATAATGGTTGTTACTTCTACAATCAAGGATTACATCACTAAAGATAATACAGATGAAATATACGAATTATTAAGGGATAATACCGTTGATGATATGATTTCAATGAACAGTTCGCTTGCTCTTCTTACGGATAGAGGACTTATCAGTCAGGAAGAGGCGCTTGCGAATTCAAATGACGAGCAAGAGCTTGAGAAGATTTTCAGAGGGGTATATCAGGGAACCAAGGCATATTATGAATAATTACGTTACGGAAGCCATAAACTTAAAAGCTTATAACTTAAATGACGCAGATAAAATTATTGTAATGTATTCAAAAGAAAACGGACTCATAAAAGGAGTTGCAAAAGGGATAAAAAAGCCTAAAAGCAAGCTTGGCGCACGCATGGATTTGCTTGTAGCGAATTCTCTGCAGCTTATAAAAGGGCGTTCCATGGATACCATAATTCAAGCCCATACTTTGAACCATTTCAGAAAAACACGTGAAGATATTAATAAATTAATGCTGTCTTCTTATGTATCGGAAGTCGTCATGAACTTCGGCGAAGGCTCTGAATCCGCTTCAAAAGAAATCTATAATCTTTTATATAAAGCTCTTTCAAAGATTTCGGAGTCGGATAACAAAAAAGATATGCTTATTGCCGCAATTAAATTCCAGTTAAAAATGCTGCTTATAATGGGATTTTGTGTAGAACTTGACACCTGTCTCTGCTGCAGAGAACAGGTATTGGATGAAGATATGTATTTTTCGGCTTCTATGGGCGGAATCATTTGCAAAGAGTGCAATGAACACTTGGGTGTGAAACTTAAAATGCACCATAAAATCCGGGATTTTTTACAAGCAATGCTTCAGTTTGATTTCGATTTTGAAAGCGACTACGACAAAAAAGCAACAGAAAAGGTTTGCCAAGTTTGTTTTGACTTGTTAGATGAATACATCAAAATTCATACCAACAAAAGGCAAAAGTCTGTAAAACTTTTAAAGGAATTTATTTCATGAAAAAATTGAAATTGGCTCATTTATACCCGCAGCTGCTTAATATATACGGAGACATGGGAAATGTGCTTGCAATAAAAAAACGCTGCGAATGGCGCGGAATTGATATAGAAGTTGATGAAATCAATATCGGTGATAAAATAGACAAGCACGATATTTATTTCATCGGGGGAGGGCAGGACGCGCAGCAAATTGAAGTCTCGCAAGAATTACAGCGCCATAAACGGTTTTTGCAAGATGAACGTGACAGAATGGCTGTATTTCTGGGGATTTGCGGGGGATATCAGCTGATGGGACATTATTATCAACCACATAACGGAGATAAATTACCCGGCATAAGTATTATTGACGCTTACACGGTTGCGGGAGAAAAAAGATTTATCGGTAATGTCACGGCACACACGGATTTGGTTGAGCCGGACACCTTGGTGGGATTTGAGAATCACAGCGGATTAACGTACTTATCCGGAGAAACTACGCCTATAGGCAAAGTTTTAACCGGAAATGGTAATAACGGCAAAGATAAAACGGAGGGAGCTCGTTATAAGAACGCATTCGGAACATACCTGCACGGCTCGTTTTTGCCTAAAAATCCTCATTTTACGGACTATTTGTTAGAACTTGCACTCGGAATAAAACCGGAGCCGCTGGATGACGAAATAGAATATATGGCTCATAATGCGTTAATTAATAAAAAATATTGAGAAATGAGGGTTTTTCCTGTATAATGTGATGACAATAAGAGGTTTTTATGAGAAGATTTTTTGTAAGTTTGGCTATTTTGTGCGGTTTAGTTATTTCTTCTGCGGAAGCAAAAGATATTTTATCCATTCCTTATAAAAATATTAAGGAATCAGCCAAAGTAAAATTTTCAGACGGAATATGGAGTACAAAAGTTGATAAAAAAGACTTTGACTATTTTGTAAAATTCATATCAGACGGAACAGGAAGTTACTCGGAGTTCTTTAAATCAAGTGGTGCTTTTGCTTTCACAACAGGATGCCAGTATGAATTCATCCACAACGGAAGTTTAATAGGATATTCTAATCAGGATTTAAAATTTTATGAATTTATGTATATAGACGGCGAACTTACAAAAAGAGCTCTTGCTGATGATGAGATTAATGAATTATTTCCGGATTTTGAAATAATCAAGATTTCCGAATTTTCGCCAAATACAAATTCTTTAAAAATAAAAAAAACACGCAAAAATTTTAAAATTATTATATTAAATGATACTGATAAAAACTTTTACCACTACTCATTTACATCTGGCAATGCAAAGTTTAAAACATATCCGCTTGCCGGTTTTATCAACGTTACTAAGAAGGGAATGATACAATTCTCGCATTTTGGTGACAACACAGAAAGTAACCCCTGGTTTGTGCTTCTGATAAGGTAAATGTAAATCGTTAAATAGAATTGCAGCAAATTGATTATTTATTCTTGAATAATACTTTCTGCTGCAACAAAAGCCGTTGCCCAAGCGTTTTGGAGGTTAAATCCTCCGCAAAATCCGTCTATATTGAGAGTTTCGCCGGTGAAGTAAAGATGCGGGTATAATTTTGACTCCATATTTTTTGAGTTGATTTCATTTAAGTCTATCCCGCCTGCCGTAACAGTTTCTTCCCCTTTATTTGTTCCTGTCGCGGTAATTTTAAAATTATGAATTTTATCGGATATATAATCTCTTGTTTTACCGTTAATCCTGTGCGCTTTTTCTTCAGAGAGTTCACCCAAAAGGACCTTTATAAAGTTTAGAGGCAAATATTTGGCAAGTATATTTTTGATTTCTTTATGCGGATTTGCATCCAGTAACTGCTGCAAAGGCAGATTATTTTGAGGAAGCAGATTAAAATTCAAATCATAAGGAAATTCTTTATATGCGTTAATTGAAGAAATTTTATACACAAGCGGCCCGGAAATTCCGGAATGTGTAAACAAAATATTACCGCTTATCTTGTATTGTGTGGAGTAAGCGTTTTTTATAACGATGCCTGCCGGATAAGTAATATCCGTTTTTAGTCCTGTAAGAGCAGGCTTATATGGCACTATATGGTGCTTTAAAGAACTAAAAAAACGTCCGCCGCCAATAGATATAACAACATGAGAAAAGAAGTATTCCGCCTTGTTTGTAATAACTTTAAATCCGCTACCCGGAGGTATTACATCCAAAACCTTTTCTTTTATAAATTCGGCTTTATTTATACTCTTGAGTAATTTTTCTCTGACTTCTTTTGCGCTGTTTGATTTTGGAAAAATTCTTCCGTCATCTTGTATATAAGTTTCAACTCCAAGTTCTTTAAACAATTCAATAGTGTCACCTGCTGAAAATCTTGAAAAAACTGAATATAAGAACTTTTCACCCCTCGGATAATTCTTCACAAGTTCTTTAAAATCAAATTCGGCAAATGCAAGATTACACCTCCCGCCGCCTGTTGGAAGCAGAGTAAGCAGCGGCTCTTTTATATCAAAAAGAGTTACGTCCAAACAGGATTTTAACAAGTAATACGCACATACGCAGCCGGAAGCTCCCGCACCTATTATTGCAATATTCTTATACTCTTGTGCCATACAATAAAACCATTTCCGGATTATCCAGCTCCTCGTACAATTCCATAATTGTCTTTTTGAAAAGCGGATGAACAAAATCCTGGGCTATTTCAAGCATCGGAACCATCATAAATGCTCGTTTGTGAAAAAGTTTATGTGGGATTGTCAACCTTTCAGTATTAAGAACCATATTATCATAAAATATAATATCAATATCAATTGTTCTGTCAGAATACTTTGTCTGCGGTTCTCTCTTACGTCCAAGCAAAGTTTCTATCCTTTGACACTCATCCAGAAGCTTTTCGGGAGACAGAGATGTCACCGCCTGAATAACCGCATTTACAACCCAATTTTCAGACTCCATCTGCCAAGGCTCAGTCTCGTAAAATGACGATGTTGAAACAACATTTATTTCGGGTACAGCATTTAAAAGGCTTGTTGCCTGCTGCAAATATCCGAGTCTGTCACCCAGATTTGAACCTAATGATAAGTAAACTATTGCCATAACTTAATTCTAACTTGATAACGTATTTCTTGTCAACAAAAAAGAAGCCTTTTAAAGGCTCCTTTTTGTTGTAAAATCTTAACAAAACCGTTACTTGTTGCCATAACGCTTTTTAAATCTTTCAACACGTCCTTCAGAGTCAAGAATTTTTTGTTGACCTGTATAGAACGGGTGGCAGTTTGAACAAATTTCAACAGTAATGTCATCTACTACGGAACCTGTTTCAATTTCGTTACCGCAAACGCATTTTATAACAGTTTTTTTATAATCTGGATGGATACCATCTTTCATAATAACCTTCTTTCTGCTTTTTCAAGATTCCAAACTTGATAATACAATTTTCGACCAATAATATTTTATTTCACTCAAAAAAAAAATGCAACACTCTATGCTGGTAGCAATTTTTTTTATTATATTATTTAATATAAATAGTACAAGGTCGAAATATGAATATTATAAAATCCGATTATATTTTATTTAATAATAGTCTTTCAACACCGCCTACTTTTCTGGGCAAAATGAATAAAGGCCTGACCTCAAGGGTTGCGGAAGAAGGATTGAATACTGTTACAAAAACAATAGCGGGTATTGCAGGTGCAGGAACAATTGCAGCCTTGGCATTAAATAATGATGAATTTATAAAGGAATCAAAACAGCCTGACGAACTTTTAAAAGACAATATTAAATCCCACCTTAGCAGAGAGACTTATATTGTTGCCAAACAAATCTACGCGGAAAAACCTGAAGCCATTAACTCTTTTTTAGACTTTACATTTACTAAATATCTAATTATTAGAGGTAAGGGGGAAAATACAACACAAATTAAAGAACGCATCAAAAAACTTATTGAAGAAGTAATCTGCGAACGCCTTAACAATAAAAAGCTTCCTGAAGATTTTTCTGATATACAGCTTAATCCGCCCGGAAATAATAAGTTTTATTATACGGATTTTATTCTTTCCAAAGAAACATTAGAGGAGTTATTCTCACGGGAAAATTCTCTTGTAAAAATTGCTGAAACTTTACAGCTCCCCTATACGACATTATTAAAATATATACAAAAAAACGGCATTTCTTCTCAAAAGCAAGAGCGTAAACGACGTTCCGATGAAATTCCCGATGACGAGATTATAAAGCTGTGTAATGAGGGTAAAAATATAGTAGATATAATGCGTATCTTTCAGACTACCAGACACTTCATTATGAGCAGGCTTGAAAGACTTGGAATTAAGACACGCTCACAGACAAATTATGCATACAATCAAGAAGCACAAACCCGGGAAATGTACAACAAGATGTCTTTCCATGATTTGCAAGATTATTTTCTTGAAATATATTGCAATGACAAAATTCAATCTAATGAGGAATTGAAAACCGTATTAGATTTTATGTTTGACAACTATAACAATGAAGAAAGGGACAGAGAATCCATTATTGAAATAAGCCAATTACTGGATGAGTTTTTAAAAAATAAAATAGAATTAAAAGATGTCTTATCAAACGGAAAAATCACACAGGTAGCTCAATCACACCAAGAATCTTTAACGCTGCAAAATGAAATATTTGAGCTAAAGGAAAAGTACCATACTCTGCTAAATAATCCTAAAATTAGTCAAAATTCAAACTTAAGCGATTATATGATAAAATATTTACCGATAACGGATGAGGAAAAAGACCTGGCTAATGCTGAATTTGTAATAAATACTATAAATTCAAACATAACATCACTTAAAAGAGCCGAAAGACTACTTGCTTATTTTGATTTAGACAATAGCGCAGACTCTAAACTTTTAAAAGCTGCAAAATCGTATGCACAAGAAAATTCCGCTGCAGAAGAATTAGATTGCGAAAAAGCCGGTCAATATATCATTAATGCACAAATATATAAGAAATATATTGAAACAGGTAATACATCTGGCTATCCGGAAGAATTTTTGGAAATATTAAAAGACTCAAACTTGCCCAAAGATTTGTTAATAAAATATCTTATAAGAATCGAAAACTGGGACACGGACAGCAATAAAACATATATTAACGATTTTTTAAAATTTTTCAGCCAAAATGACGGAAAAATTGAAGCCAAGCTTATAAAAGCTTATATCGATAATTTCTATTTAAAAGCAGACACACAAGTTAAATTAATTATAAACAATAAGCATAGCATAATGGCCACTTTTGATAAAAGTGCAAAAGGTGCAATATACCGTTACCAAAAATTTCCTAACTGCGTAAAATATTTTTCTAAATTTGAAGAAGCTATGCAGAAAAATGCTTCTAAAAGCGGCGAGGCAGGAGTAAAAACATGGTGTCATAAGGGTTGTGACCCTGTCTATGAAGTAAAAATAATCGGATATCAAGACAGACTAAAATCCTCACGAAATGACCTGGTTTTTGATATATATGAACCGCGGCACAATTAGCATAGGCTTCTAGAGTGACAAATTGCAATAGCTATTGCATCTATTGTATCGTCAAGCTTCGGCAGTTTCTGGTTTTTAAGCGTTATTTTAACCATTTGTTCAACTTCTTTTTTTTCTGCCCTTCCGTATCCGGTCAAAACCTGCTTCACCTCCATCGGGGTATAACTATACGCAGGTATTCCTTGCATTTCCAAGACCGTTAATATAACACCTCTTGCTTCGGCTACGGGTATAATCGTTTTCTGATTTTTGAAGAAAAATAACTCCTCTACAGAGGCGCAATCCGGCTTATACTTCTTTATTATAGTTGTTAAATCAGTATAAATTTCCAGTAAGCGCTTTGAATCAGGAAGCTTCTTATCGGTTTGAATTGAACCGGAGGTTAAAAGCTCAATACTATCATTTTCCTTATTTATAAGCCCGTAACCGACTATTGCCATTCCGGGATCTATTCCCAATATTTTCATACTAAAATTGTATCATTGATTTTTATTAAGTTTTGTAACAAAATATATAAAACCTGAAATCACATATTTTTTAAATACTTTATATATATGTAAGATTTAAAAAATGGTGAACTAAGATGGCAATAGCAAATTTACACGAAACATTATTAACCTACAAATTAAGAAAGAACCAATTGAATCTGGAAATTACTGAATTTCAGAATCAAAAGACTCTTGCTACTTATTCACAAGCTGATTTATCATCACTTAAAAATGCTCAAGACAGAGAAGCTAAATCTTACTTTAAAGATTTATATGACAACGATGCAACTCTTCAAGAAAAATATTTAGATTATACGGAAATTCCTGATTTCGAAGATGAAATTGATAAAATTACCGCGAACTATATGGACCAATTAAACCAATTAACGGCTTGGGAAACAGCATTGGATGCTCAAATGACAACAGCAAGCGCTGAATTGGAAGAAGTTACTGCTTATGAAGAATCTATACGCTCTATGCTTCAAAATAATATTTCAGAAGATTTTGACTACGGCATAAAATAATAACTAACTAAATATCCAGATTCCGAGTAAGGCAAATATTATTAATGCTATATTGTAGTGAAGAAAAGTAGGAATACAGGTATCAAATATATGATTATGCTGTCCATCAGCATTTAGTCCGGCCGTAGGCCCTAGAGTTGTATCCGAAGCCGGAGACCCGGCATCACCAAGGGCAGCGGCAGCAGCCAAAAGAACAACAATTTGAGGGATATTGAAACCAATATTTACGCAAATCGGAATAAATAATACCGCAAGAATCGGTATTGTACCAAATGATGTTCCTATACCTATAGTTATAAATAATCCTATAATAAGAACAATAAAAGATGTAAACATAATATTAGAAGGCAGTACGGTCAAAATAGTATTTACCAAAGCCTCAATTGAGCCCGTTTCTTTTAAAACGGCAGCAAAACCGGCTGCAACCAGCATTACAAAAGCTATATAACCCATTAAATATATACCTTCATTCATCATGTGATCCATTTTATCCTGAGGTATAACTTTAAATGAAAATATAATTCCTAATCCGACCAAAGCCCCTAGCGGCAAAGATTTTGTCGCAAGCTGTACAACAAATGTCGCAACAGCCGCTATAATTACAAACCAATGCTTTTTTAAAAAAGGTGTTTTTTGAGGGGGAGCAATATTTGATTCCTTATATTGTCTGGGTTTTCTGTACGTTATAAAAACTGCAGTCAGTAATCCCGCAATCATTCCTAAACCCAGAATTGCCGTAAACTTCCAAATATCACATCTGGCAACATTAACTCCGTTTTGAATCATGTTATCTGCTATAAGATTTTGGAAAATTAAACCAAATCCGGCAGGAATTGCAATATAAGGCATTTTTAGGCCAAACGCCAACACACAAGCAACTGCACGGCGGTCAATTTCCAATTTATTCATTATACCTAAATGGGGAGGAATTATTATAGGAATAAATGCAATATGTATAGGCACTATATTTTGTGATGCCATTGCAATAAGCGTAAGTATAGAAAGCAGTACAAATTTTCTTCCGGCAACAATATCTGCAATTTTTCCGGACATAACATCTGTAAATCCCGAATGTGCCATAGTTGCAGCAAAAGCACCAAGCAAGATATAACTGAGCGCCGTTTCGGAATTATCCCCCATTCCGGATATAAAAACATTCATAACTTCCCTTATATCCATATTGGCAAGCAACCCTGCTACCAGTGTTGAGCAAATAATGGCCAATAGAACGTTAACCTTTTTTACACATAAGATGCATAACAGAATTACGGATATAAAAGCCGGATTTGTACAGAGCTGGATTAAGTTATTCATGACTGTTTGTGTATCTCAGCTTCCTGCAGGTAATTGATAATATCCAAAGCGACTTCCTTTTGTAAGTCAATCGGTAAGGATTTCAAATATTCAAATGATTCAGCAATTTTTTGGTCTGTATCATACCAACGGCGTAAAACGTATGTAAAAGCATCAGCCAGAATATTATCCGCCAAATCAATACCGTTATCTTTTGATTTTTTTACAATTATATCAGCACAGTCATACTGGGTCATCACATTTGCATTCCGCATTAAACTAACCGCCAGACTTACAGTAGGATCAACATCATACCAACGTTTATACATACTAAACCTTTATTAATCTATATATTTCTATAGTATCTTTTTTCACCTATTTTGTCAATTGAAAAATAACAAAAGATCTTTGAGTTTCATTAATATTTGAAATCAGAATTGTTTTTTCCTTTGAAGTATTGCCTTTTATAATTTCTATATAAGATTTCGGTATCTTAAACTGTTTTGCAAGAAATTCTACCAATGCTTTATTAGCCTTATTATCAATCGGTTGGGCCGTAACTTTTACTTTCAAAAAATCATCTTCTATTATCAATTCATTTCTTGAAGAATTAGGAACTATTTTTAACCTTATTATAAGCCCGTTGGAAGTTTCTCTTATCATACCTTTTGGAAAACCATTACATACTCATGCTTAAAAATATAGAATCCGCCGGCAAGAGCCCTGTATCTCCAGAGATTCGCTGTTTTGCCTTTGGCTCGTTCATTACCCTGCATATCTTTTATAATTATTGCTTTTGTTATAAAACCTAATTTATTCATTCTTGCCATGCATTCAAACCCGAGCGGAATATGCTGCGAATTTGCATACTTATCACCGATTATAAGACAGGCAAAGCGTCCTTTTTCCAGCAAATCATACCCATTTTTAGCAACTTTTTCAAACAAATCATAAAACTCTTCCGTAGTTGAGCAATTAGATAAATCCTCTTTCTTATCGGAAAATTTAATAATATCATCATAAGGCGGATGAAGCATCAAAAGCTGCGCTTGTTTTCTTCCCATAACATCAAGCCTTGCCAGGATTTTTTCTTTGGCGATTTCACTTGCGGAATCCGCACAAATTATATTCACATCAGTAACTAATTGTTTTGGTGTAAATTTCTCCGACACGCTTTCCGCCAAATCTTCTTTTAGTTCCACACCTATACACCTTCTTTGCATATTCAATGCTTCAATTCCCGATGTTCCGGAGCCAAAGAATAAATCTAGTACTATATCATTTTTCTTCGTAAACCTCTCATATATCTGCTGAGCAATTTGCGGAATATAATTGCCGTGATATTCATTTGAATGTCCGCCTTCTTTTAATCGTGCAGGGAACTCCCAAAGGGTATCTGTTTTAATATGATCATAATTCTTCCACTCTTTAAGATTAATATCGCTGTATGCAGTCGTTTTAATAGCATTGTTATCAACGACTTTTAAATTTGCTCTCTTTAGAGATTTTTGTTCTTTTAAATTCGATTTCGCCATATTTTCCCTCTTTAATCCCCATGCACATTACCCATTTGACCTATATACAGTTTATAAAATTATTTCAGATTTGTAATCACATAAATAGAGGAGAAATTAAAAGACCGGAAATTATATTTTCCGGTCAAAAAGGTTATTTATTCATTTGCTGTAACTGGTCGCAAGGATCACATGGCTGTGTAACTTGTTTCTGACAAGGATTGCAAGGTACAGGTTTCTTAGCGCAAGGATCGCACGGAGCTGCTGCACCTGTTGTACACGGGCAAGGCTCTGCAGCTTTTTTACAAGGATCGCATACTTTTTCTTTCTTGCAAGGATCGCATTTTTTGTTGCATGAACAATCAGCTTTTTGTTTTTCACATTTCGGACAATGTCCCCAATATGCAGGGTTCAAATTTGACCAATCAAAAGCATTCGCACTTTGCGTTCCTATAATAGCGACAATACCTAAAACAGCAAATACGGATAATGTTTTTTTCATCTCTTACTCCTTTTTTTATATTAACGAACTGTATTTTAAATACATACTCATTTTAAAAAATAGGAATGAGATTACCATAACCCGCAAGGGGAATTTTTTCGTACCGAAACGGCTAATTTCTTGTCCTGTCAATTAACCTGTTTTCACGGTTCCAATTAAAAGAGGAACGAATTTCAGAGCCGATTTTTTCTATAAGATGATTTTTTGATACCGCACGCAGTTCATTAAATTTATTGGCACCGCCTGCCATTTCATTCATAAACTCTTTGGCGTACTTACCGCTTTGAATATCAGCTAATATCTTTTTCATCTCGTCTTTTACGTCTAAATTAATTAACTTGTCGCCCCTTGTCAAGT